>QLTX01000156.1 GCA_018725175.1 Candidatus Psychracetigena formicireducens | reverse complement strand
TGCCTTAGCTGGGGCTTGTACTGGTCCCTGAACTGGTTGAACTCCTCTTTGTGTTGGTCCCTGAATTGGTGCAGCTGGTGCTGGTGCTCTAACTGGAGCTGCTGGTATATTCAAACTCGCCCCAGCGTGAATTACATTCGGGTTTTTAATTTGAGGATTAGCCGCCATTAAAGCTGAAACCGTAGTTCCTTGCTGTTGAGCTATTCTTGAAAGACTATCGCCTTTTCTTATAACATATCTTTTATTTCTACTCATATTTATTTGTTGAATTATATTTTATTGTCTCGTTGTAATCTCCTTAATTCATCGATTTGTTCTTGTAGCCCCTCAATAGTGTGATATCTATTCCATTCTTCTTTATTTTCACAAATAATTTGTTTCTCATCTTCCGTCTTTGATTTAATTCTTCCTTTAATAATTTCAAAATATTCAAGGTTATCCTTTATTATATCATAATCTTTTTCTGTAATCTCCATTACTTTTTTATTCGGTTATCAATCTTTAATTCTAATTTTTCAACCCTTGATATAAGCTCTCTAATCGCCTTAACCGCAACTCCTAATGTTCTTGTCATTTCAATATCTAATTTTTCAGGTTTTCCTTTTTCTGCGGAATTTGCTTTCATTTCTATTGGAAAGTCTTCTATTTTGAAATATGGTCTTTCACCAAAATGTTTTCTTTTTTTTGATATTTTTTCCGTTGGATCTTTTATTTTCTTAAATATATCACAAGCATTTTCTGTTGTTGGTAAATCACAAGCAAATTCATTTGTTCTAAAAATTGAATGCCATTTGCGAGTAGAAGTCCCTAATGTTGCCCCAAGGGTAGGTGTCCAAATATTTGCCTGTACTACAAGATCTCCACCCTCTATATTGAAGTTTGCACTACTATCAATATAAAGCAAAGAAGCATCTCCTAAATTTGTCCAAAATTCCATAAGTCCAAAAGGAGCACCTGCTACTCGTGGGGAAGTCAAAATTTTAATACCCCTATTTATTTCAATATTTGTTTGAATATTTCTTCCTGTTAAAATACCACTAACCAAATCACTAGCGTTTAATGCTCCTCTAATTGTAGCACCTGAACAAGTTAATGCCCCTCTCATATTCGTCCTAAAAGGTGCATTCTCAAAATCCGCTGACCCTAACCAAATTCCCTTTGCGTCCGAACCAAAAACCTCTGTACCACTCCCTCGTTTAAAAGAAGTGCTATGCATTCTTATTCCACCCCTTCTTTCACCTAAAGGAATATCAGCTGGGATTATTTTTTCTTTAGCGGGGAGATGTTGGAAATCTTTTTTAGTTAAGTCTCGCATAAATTTGTATATCTTTCTATTATTGTTCCATTAAACTTCCTATAACTTCAATCTTCTTTATTCTTACAGGAATGCTCGCCGACCCCTGTGCGAATTCTAAATATACTCGCAAGTTTTCTACATTTCCTTTATCTATTTTTATTATATGCCGTCTTGTATTTATGGTATTTATAGTTTTTATTCCTGAATTACTTGTATTATCGTTGAATTGTAAAATTAAATCAACTCGTCCGCCAGCGGTAAATCCTTCTGTCCAGACAATCACTTCGCTAACATAAGCAAGTGTTCTGCCTGAACCTACTGGATGAATTATGCTTGTCCAGTGTGCGTCAGTAGTAAATCCCGAAAACCTATCAAGTGAAGCCAAAACGCCATCCCTTGAAGCCACTAATACCTCACCGAAAGGAGCGGCGATTGCCCCAGCTGTAGTATGACGGGCTGACGCTAATTGTGATGAAGCTACAGGCAATTCTGAAACAACTGAGCCAGCTGTCCAAATCCTATTCCCTGAAAGAAATAAAATTAAATTATCAAAAAGTGTTTTTTGTGAAAAATCGGGTAAGCTCCCAAGAAAAGAAGTTATCGGGACAATCGCTCTTCCCGAAATATACCCCACTTTATATCCGCCAATCGTTGTTAAATCTTGATAACAGATAAAAACTGTGCCATTTCTGACCATAAGCCAGCCAATTCTTTGAAGTCCAGCTCCAACCTCATCATCTAATAGCGAAGAAATAGCTGAACCGTCGTATAAAAATACTGAACCTACACTGCGGTTGTTTCCAACGAGACCTGGACTGTTGACAGCTATAAGCCAATTATTAGCGTGAAAAACCACATCCGCTACTTCGTTATGATGTCCGAAGTCCAGTCTTTGCGGGACAATAGTATTATTAAGTTGCGTATAAACCCCAACAAACCTACCGTTACCGAAAATCATAATATCTTCCTTGACTGCTACTGGATGTGGTGCTCTTTGTAAAACAGCTCCGCCTATTGGTCCAGTTGGAGGGGCGGCAGTCAGCCAAGTATCTATAAAAGTCGTAGCTAAATCATATCTACCAATCATTCCGTCTGTCGCTCGGTGATAAAAATAATAAAGTTGTCCTCTTAAAAGTGCTACGCTTTGCCCGTCAACCATATTAGTAATTGTGCGAGGAAAGACAGCATCGTTTCTAACAGCTGTTGCTGAAAGTTCATGTAGTCGTGTTTCAGCAATAGCAAAAGTTCTGTTAGCGGTTACGGCTTTATCTAAAATAAACTTTATTAAATTATTAACCGCCGTTACTTGCGTGCCGTTTGTTAAAGCAACTAACCCCGGGCCCTGTGTCAAAACATTCGGGTCAAGAATATCTATATTCTGCATAATGTTTGCCTGTCCTGAATTGCCAATAGAAGAAAGCGGGTTCTTCCAAAACGCTGGGGCATAACCCTCGTAAAATTTATCAAAAGTTATTTTCCAATTATTATCTTTGTTTGACATTGTTTTGATGATTATATCAACCGCTTCTAGGTCTCATCGTCCAATCACTTATGTTTTTAATTTTTTCTGTCCAATCAGTTATATTTTTAGCTCTCATAGTCCAATAAGTGGGCAAAAATATCTTGTCTATCCCCACCCCTGAATCACGAATTAAAACTGATGGTA
>QLTX01000155.1 GCA_018725175.1 Candidatus Psychracetigena formicireducens | reverse complement strand
GATATTCACTTTTTCCTCTTTTACCCTCCCCCTTGATGGGGGAGGATGAAGGTGGGGGTGGTCTTCTTATCCATCTGCGACTACTGTTTGAATCAGGATTCTATGAACTTCAGGATATAATCACAGTATTTTGTGTACTGCTCTATTGCCTCTCCCATTGTTTTATAAATAATGTGTTCATCCAAATTGTTATATTCGTGGACTAAAGCATTTCTAAAGCCGGCGCTCCTGGCAATTTCTTGGGCAAAATTTTCCGGGAGGACACCCAATTCCTCAAGCGCAAGAAATGTCTCGGTATAGGTTTGGGGTGCCTTTAGTTTGGATTCGGCTGTCTCAGCAATTAGGTGTTGATTGATATCTATTCCACGACCAATCACTTTTTGCAGTAAATGCTGAATGCCGTTCCAGCGAATGGGATTTTCACTAACAAGCTCCTCAAAAGTCAGACTTTTAAATTCAGTCAGTAATTCTAAATCCTCATGGATTAGCTCTGCTTTTTGTTTTACAAACTCTTTATCAATCATATTAATTTGCACTCCTTTTTTAACTTATCAATTCCTTTTCTAAGCAAGTGATCTCGGAGTCGAAAGAGGGGTTGGGCATCAATATAACAGCGATATGCATAGGCTTTAAACTGATTGTAGAATAGAGTTTCTCCATAAAGCAGGATGCTGTCTCTCATTACCAGGTGGAGGAAAAGGGGAGGTTTCTTATGTAATGTTTTAAGATCAATATCATTGCCAAATACCTCCATGAATTTACCTATAAGCTGTAGATATTCATCAAAAACAATTCCTCCTCGGCGGTAAATGGCAATATCTACATCCGGTTCAAGAGAAACCACTTTCCCAACAGCATGCGACCCGTGCAAAACTACAAGAGCGAGGTTGTGTTCAGCACCAATTTTATCTATCTGTTTATATTGTTCTTTTGTTATTATCATCAATTTAAAATTCTACCACGAGAAAGTAGTGTTGTCAAAATTCTGTGTTGTTAACTGCAATTCAGACAGTAGACACAGACCCCCTATCCCCCCTCACCCCAACCCTCTCCCACCGTAAATATTCAGTAAAGACGTGGTATAAAAGCAGGTTTGAAGGTAGCCGCAACCTTTAGGTTGCGTTACTTCGGCGCAGGCTGAAGCCTGCGGCTACCAAGAATAACGTGTTCACTGAATACTTACCTCCCACCAGGGGAGAGGGGACAAAGCAGGGATTTTTGACAATCTCCCATTAGGGGGAGAAGGAGATATTCACTTTTTCCTCTTTTACCCTCCCCCTTGATGGGGGAGGATGAAGGTGGGGGTGGTCTTCTCGTCTGTCCGGGCCTGCGGTCTGAATCACAAGCATGTTAAGTTATTAGTTATAAGCTTACTACTTACTATTTTCATAGTTTTAAGTTTTAAGTTTACTGCTTACCACCTATAACTTAAGACTCATCCTTCCCATTCCTCAGGGTAAATAACGATGTTAACAAAGTTAAATACCGGTAAAGGACCGGCATACATAAACTTTATTCGCTTCTTATATTCATTACTTAAATCATCTATTATGTTATCGAACTCTTTTTCTCTTCCCCTATCTACCAAGAAGGCAGTATTCATAAACATCTCATCGCCAATTGTCTTATTAAGCTTATGCTCAAAGGCAGTCCTTCTTAAAGCATCTACAATTTTATCTGCCTCTTTTTCTTTTTTCGTTTGCAGAGCTTCCTTAACCATCTTGCCAACTTCCATTTTGGCCTGGATATTCTTTTTGCCGGTATCCTTTTGAATTTTCTCTTTTACCTTTTTAATCTTTTTATTTTGCTCTACAATTTCTTTAAAAATAACATCCATATTCTTCCATATTCCTTTAACGCCTAATTCTACCTTGTGGTCCATATCTCTCAAAGCATTCTTAAATTCTCTATACCTTCTATCTAAAAGATTTCTTACTTCATCGGCGTTAGAGGCAATAGTGCCAAACCTAACCGGAAGCACACTATCAAATTCTCTCATTACCTTCTCAATTACCTTTTGGTGAGTTAGTATATTCTCGCGATTCACAACAAATTTAGCTATAGGGTGATTACTTACCACAATGCTTAGGTCATTATAACCAATGGTTAAAACATCATCGCCCCTCCCACCTATACCTATAGGTCCAAAGTTTCTTTCTTGTTTCGTACTGATAATACAGTAGATATATTTTCCTTCTTTTTCCATCTTTACTGCCTCACCCTTACCAAAATTGAATTCTTCTTGAATTCTTCTTCATTAAAAGAACACCTCTCTTCTTGACAATATTCCCATAAGGTTTTATAAGCCCTGGTTACCTCATCAAATTCTCTCTCAATGCCAGGGACATTTGGATTTTTATCCGGATGTAAAACGAATGCCATTGCCTGATGCGCCTTTTTTATCTCACTTTTTGTCACAAAATCATTTACAAGTCCGAGCCTCTTTCTTGCCCAATCTATTTCTTCATATTGCAGCTTTTTTATCTCAAGTGTGTAAAAACTATATGGCGGAAGTGGCCCTACACACCTAAAATTTAACTTTTCGTTAAATTGGGTGTTGAGTTCTTCAATTACCCTCTCGAAGTCTTTATGATTGTTCTTATTTATTAAAAAGGCAAAATTTGCGGCCATCTTATCATCCATAGGCTCGTGCACTCTAAAATCCTGGCTATTATTCTTTAGCTTTTTTGTATCTCTTCGGCGTATTGTTCCCTTTTTCTATCTAATGCTTTCTTAACCATAACGCCAACTTTCATCTGCTCATCTACGGTAATACTTCCAGAATTAGTTAAGAGATTCGCTCTGAACGTTTTAATTTCTTTTTCTTCTCCAACCTCTTTAAGGATTGAGTTAAAATCACCCCAAGTGGCTGCAACATCAATTTCAATCTTATCAAATATTCTGTTAAATATTTCTTTAATCAGCTGGTAGCCTTTGGACAAAATATATCTTACCTCGCCTTCATCATATGCAAA
>QLTX01000154.1 GCA_018725175.1 Candidatus Psychracetigena formicireducens | reverse complement strand
ATGCTTTTAAAAGAATGGCTGAGAAGCTCTACGAATATAAGGATAACAGCGCCCAGAGAACCGAACTTGTTAGATCGATGGCGTATTATCTAGCCTATGTGTCTTAGGAGGTACAGAAAATGAAATATCAAATTGTGGTAAATAGAAAGTTGGAAAGTTTCGGTCAATTTGTTACCGAAGGCAGAGATGAAATAAATACAACTATGATAAATGGCGAAGACAGGCCGTTTATTTTTGGGACGAAACTCAGAGCAGTGGAGCGAAGGACTATTATGAATCGTGTGAGAAATGTTTTGGAGAATAATTGTTACCTCAAAGTACATGAGAGAGGAGGGGCATCAGGAATCAGTGGGCTATGTATGAGTTGCCCTGCATGTTATCTGTTTGGTGGCACATATGCGCCAAAAACAGGAGAAAGGGTTCAGGTTAACGAAAGAACTAAGGTCAATTATTCTGAAGCGTATCCTTTTGTGGGTGGTGGAATTCGAGACGTAACATTCAATGCCGTAGATGAACAGAGGGCTATCACTGGTCAAGCTTTAGGAGTTAATCAAATTGTAGAGCCAAGAGATTTCATAAACGTTGTAGACTTAGAAACTGATAATGAAGACTGGGTAAAACTTCTAGTTTGGGGCATTGAACACAGCAACAGATACGGGGCTAACGTGCGGATTTACGGACAGATGAAAAATGAAATCCTTGGCGTGATAAAATCGGACAAGCTCAAAGTAACCTCTTATAATTTGGTTAGCAATTTCAAAAGTGCAGAAGAAATAGAGGAGCATCTTCAAAAAGTCTATAACAAAAATTTGGTCAAAATCAACGTCAGCGACGATAAAATTGAAACACTAATAAAGAATCTACAGAACACTCCAGAAGTAAAAGAGCTTGCTAAGAGGAAAAGTGATGCGGATAATAAGAAGTACAAGGAGTGAATATAGATGGACGTAGCAGATACTAAGTTCTTCAAAGCTACCTTGGTTGCTGACTCTTTTCTACACTTCTATTCCACAGAATTTCTAAAAACGACTACTGTGGATAGGATACTACACAATTGGGCATTGATGTTTGCAGTTAACGAAGTAAAAGCAGATCCGAATAAAAGACACTTAGAGAATTTGCAGAATACTAATTTTTATTCTACCCCTGCTACACCGAAAAACGTTGAAACAAGGAGCTACTTACTAAATCCTGTACCTGAGGATACATCGGCAGGGAAACATGCTCAGAGTTTGAATTTATGATAATGAGCAAGAGCGGTGAAGACCCACCTGAGATTATAAGTTATGGAAAGAAAAAATCGCATCATACGTTAAAATGTGGCTGTAAAGATTGTGAACGTAAAAAATCTACTAGTAACGCATGGCATGAAATAAGAATAGAACCTATATATAAAGAACAAGTTAACATAAGAACTGAAAGATTTGTGAACCCCTTGGACTTTAAAAAAATCGATGAAATAATTTATGCGAAAAAACATCCTATGCGACCCTCCCCACTGTACATTGTGGAGGGAAGATTCCACGATGTTTTGGTATTACCGCAATTAAAAGAGATTTTTCCCTGTAATTGTCCGTACCTTGAGTGGGCGAAATGATAATTGAAAAAGAAGAATTAGGTTTGTTTAATGATACCAAGGTCAGAAAACCCTTATATGCACACCAAAAATTTGTTTTGAATTATGATAACTGGGACAAATTAAAAATCCATGTTCCTACTTCTGGCGGCAAAACTTTAAGTGCTGTGCTCTTTGCACTGAAGGAGAAGTATGTGTTTCCCTCTACATCCGTTAGAACTATCCTTACTTATCCAACTAATCTATTATCTCAAAATCAATTTGAGGCATCCGTCATTAGAGGACTACACGAATGGATAGGGGCGAAAGAAATCGAAAGAGGTGTACTCCATCCTGTTAAAAAACGGATTGTACCGGGATGGAATAGTTTTTTTGGTGTGTATGGAGGAGGAGCGCCAACAATTGTTTTTGAATTACCTCCTAAACTAGGGAGAACAAAACTGTGGCTTACAATTCTAAATGGCGAAATTTTGTTTAACATGTTTGACGAGGAGAACAGATTAGAGTTAGGGGAGAAGAAAGGAAAATATTTGTTAAATGTCCTTGATACTCTATCACAGCGAGACCATATTTTGATTACTTCGCCGGATTTGCTAGGGTATGTCGCTCAACAATGCTATAGCATTTCTGGGGGGTGGTATCGCCAGAGATGGAAAGACCAATTGTCATTATATTTTTGGGAGCATAAGGTAGTTATCGATGAGTACCATTTTTACGATCCATATACCTATATTAATCTCGAAAGAACTTTAGAAAAATTAAATATTGAAAAAATCCTTCTTTTGAGTGCTACTAAGAAGAAGGCTTACTTTGAACATGCTAAAATCCTCTCCACTACCGAGTTGGAAGAAGAATTCACTAAGGATCAAGTTGGAACACATATCGCATCTTATCCTATTGAAGTTAATTTGATGGAGGGTGATATGAACCCCCAAGAGGTTCCTGCATTAGAAACGATATATTTCTTCAATAGTGTTATAATTGCTCACGAAATTGCTGAACAACTGAGAAATAGAAAAATAGATGTAACCGAATGGACAGGAATACAAAAGACATCTGATAAATTAAATAAACTTATAATTGCTACTAGTGCAGCTGAAGTTGGTTTGGATCTAGAATTATACGAGATGCATACTGAGTTTTGGGGCTATGATTGGGAGATTCCTTCATTGATTCAAAGGATTGGACGGGTTGGTAGATTCAAATCAAAATATCCATTTAGAGGATTCATTCATATTGATCATGCTAAAGAGGCATGGGTACTAAAAGAGAAATTCGACAGATATGAAATTTTAACGAAAGACCAATTTACTTCACTATTATACGAAGCCTACGGTGAACAGGTATTTGATCCAACAAGTTATGTTAGTTACTATCTGTGGGATGAGGAACAAAAACAAAAATTAAAAGGGATATGGGGGGTTATCGAAAGCA
>QLTX01000153.1 GCA_018725175.1 Candidatus Psychracetigena formicireducens | reverse complement strand
TTTATCTTTATATCCTTCCTTTAGTTCCGTGATACTCCACACCAAAGCGTCTAATCGGTTTGGTGATTCTCTGGTTTCGTTAGGTACCCAGGATACCATTTCATCCTCCAAATATATAAATTCACCAACATGATGGATTATACCATGCTCATACATAGCTACTATAGGTTCAGCCCTGATGGCCTTCCCTCTGGTGGCCTGAACATTTTTATATCTAATTAATTGATCTGCATTCTTAGCAGCTTGCTGTATAGTTGCCTCCACCATAGTGCCACCATAATTAGCCTCTCCTACAATTATGTCGGCCTGATTTCTATTATACGCTGTCAGCGCAGCCTTTGACCATTCCCCGGGTGTCCCTAACAAACTTTTATCATCCAATATATATACCTGCGAATCTATCCCTAAACCAGCCACTATAATACCACATTCTGTTAATAAGCTACCTGGAGGGTCAACTCCTACTGCTATCCGTTTAAGTCCAGCAGGGTAATTAGTTACCCTGTTATTATTTATAAGTTTTCTTGTCCATAATGCACCAGGGACTTCATCGATATCTTCAGCCAATATCTCTTGTTTATAAGCCGTCCTGCTCATATCTTTAATAATTTCGTCTAAGGCCACTTTACTAATATAGGGATTATCATGAGATGTAAAATGAAAGGCTTTCCACCGTCCCGTATTATCCTCCAAGGCTTTTTTATACATTTTAGACGCATGCTTAGGGTCTCTGGCCTTACTCACGGAGCGGGAGTGTAAGGAAGGTGGAGTAAAAATAAACATAGCATCACCATCGTTATCTAAAAGCATAGGAATACCGACATCTTCCCAGGTGTCTTCGCTCATTAGTTGAAATTCATCTAATACCAGAAAATCTGAATAGTCCCCCCTTAACATGTCCGCATTCCAGGCCGTTTTCCCTCTGATACGATTTTTAGTTCCCTCTCGCTCTATAGTATGTTCAGTTTCGTTTTTCTTGTAAATACCAGCCTCAATAGATTCTGACAAGGCTCTTTTAACCTCAAACCACCATGCTTCCAATTGTTCAGTAGTGGGTGCAGCATATAAAGGTCGCAAACCTGCTAAAAAACTGTCTATACACATAATAGCCGCAATCACTGTTTTACCGCTGCGTCTACCTGCTTTGATTATTTTTCGCTTTGCTGGGTTTTTTCTGATTTCAGATTGATGATCATGAGGCCTTCTTAGCTTAATTTTATATTCAACTTTAGATTTTATCGCTGTTTTCATTGTCATAAACCACTTTTAAAACAATAGGCTGACCCTCTTCTCCACCCAGGCGGACACTTCTTCTATCTGACCATCTATCAGGATCACGGTTATACAGCCAGACCTGTATGGCTATTATGTTCCCAGAAAGAGCTGCCTGATAAAGAGCATCCTCCACGGGCTCATTGGCCTCCATCTCAGCCTCATCTACCAAACGAGAGAATTCCTCATCGTTCCTGCGATGATAATTTACAATCTGCGGAGTAACGCCTACCTGTTTAGCAGCTGCACCTCGTCTTAGTCCCGATTTGAGCAGCTCCAACAATTTTTTTTTCTTGGCCTCATTAAACTTATATGGTTTTTTAATTTTTTTAATCATTTTTCTACCACTACTCCCCAGTATAGCATCATTCTTCGCAAATAAAACTGTTTTTTCATAACTTTATAAGGTTTAACATACTCTTCAAACCAAGGCAATATGTATTTAGAAAAATACATATTAAAACGCTTTCGTCTTTCATTAATACTCGTAATATATTCTTTCTCTCCATCAGGTTTTATATGCCAGCCTGTTCTTATTATACCCTGTTTATGCCCATCAGTAAAAAACAACAGTATTTTATTTGCCTTGTTAGCTTTAACCCAAAAAGATCTAAAAGACTCATAGGGCTCACTATACGCATCAAAGTCAGCAATATTATACTCTACCATATTTTTTCCTTCAAATGGCCAACTATTACAATCAGCTACAATTATCTCACCTTTTAATCTACTCCTGGCAATCTCTACATATTCAGGATTAATATCTGCTCCATAAATCTGATAACTCTGATATAGCTGGAAGGCGATGTCTGCCCGTCCGATAAAAGGGACATAAATATTACCTCTCGGGAAAACAGACAAAAAGCTCCTTCTTAATAAAATCTTTTGATAAAGGTTAACGTGCTGTTTTTGTTTACTCACGATAACGCTGCAAGGAAGCTGTCACTTTCAGGTGGCAGTGGTTGACAAATATTTTTGTAAATCATTTTTTATATAATAATCACAGTTGTATTTATTCAAAATTTCTATTATCCTCAGGGCGAACTCTCTCCAATTTATTAAATTCTTTCCTGAGTGGTAATTTAAAGTTCCTACCTTATATATATCCACAAACTCGTGCGTCAACTCAACTATACCAAGAGTCTGTTCAGGTTCTATAACAGGTTCTAAACTTACCCAGGTCCCGATGCCTTTGTTTTTAGCATTTTTTAACATAGCAAATCTTTCTGCAGGCAAGGAGGCTGCAGGCTCCCACTTTAAAGAATCTCCTTCATCTATAAAAGTTAAGGTTGCCCCTACGGAATCTCCCGCATCTAATAAATCAAAATCCTGTTCTGCCTTTTTACCTGCCTTACTTAACAGCATTATACTATAACCAGCATTTTTCAGCATTTTTATGGCTTTCCTGGTTAAAGACAAAGAATCGTTCAAAAGCTGGTAAGGGTCTGAGGTGAAGCTTAATAAAACTGATTCTTTTTTTTCAGGAAAATTTGGAAAACCCATGCATTCTTTAGCCAGTCTTTCTAATATGTTTTCTCTCGGTTTTGGTTCATTAACAAATTCAGCCCTATTTATTTTTAACACCTGCGGTCCCCAGCAATAAATACAGCCATGACTACAGCCTCTATATAGATTAACAGCTAAATTACAATACTCTTTTGCTCTACCCGCTGTTTTATAAATTATGCTCATTTTGCCTCCTTTAAGTGATCAAATGTTTCAATATATATTGGAAAAGTTATTAACATTTTATTGAGAATCTGATTTTAATTTATCCGATAAATCCCTCATC
>QLTX01000152.1 GCA_018725175.1 Candidatus Psychracetigena formicireducens | reverse complement strand
TAATAACGGATGAGGAACTGACTCGCATAGAGTCTCTTATTAACCAGAGACCCAGAAAATGTCTGGGTTACAGAACGCCGCTTGAAGTCGCTTCATCTTGTGGTGTTGCACTTCAAGGTTGAATGTGGGGTTATTAAAAAATAAAATCAGTTTAGTTACCTACTTCACCGGCAAGTTCTTCCTGTTCCCGATAAAGAGATAATAAAAACCCTTCTTTTAATACAACATCAGCGTAGGTTATAGCGGTATCTTTCTTTATAGCACGAACCACCTCTGCCCCTTTCAATAACCCGAGGGGTACCAGGTGTTCTCCCCTGGAAACCTTAAACTGTTCAATTACCCCATAAACTGTTTCTCCCCCTATACCATCAATAATTTCTCCTACCTTAAGGTCACTTTTAGCACAGGCTATGACTTCCGAATAAGGGGTATAAAGTGGCCTAAGGGTGGGCTCCTTGTATAAAACAGCCCGATAAACCGAGGTGAAAGCTTCCAACGAGGTGAGGTGGTAAGGCCGATAAAGAAGGTAGCGGGGACCTTCACCAATCTTTAAATATGCCAGAATAGCCTGGGATTCCTTATCTTTAGTTTCATACACCACAAACACCCCTGGAGCTAAGCCAAAAACATAATCCACTATCCCTTCATTTTCCAGAATACCCCCATCTTTTTTCAAAGAAAAAATCTGTGGTATATCTTCTACGGAGGCTTTAACACCATGCATGCCTCTTTTGTCAGGAAGAAGGCCGGTAGCATTGGAAAGCGAGGTCATTTCCACAGCAGTTTTAGTACCATCTACAAAAGAGCAAAGCATACGGGGATTCATTCTTTTTCTGCGGGCTTCCCCTATTAACATCATCGGGGTGGCATAAGGATTAAAAGGATTATTCTTGCCTTTACCAGCAGCTATTACCCTAAAACCTAAGGAGACGGCAAAATCATATAGTTCCTTAGTAGCAGCAGGTTCATCACCAGCCGCTAAACTATACACTATTCCTTTTTCTTCAGCTTTCTTTCTTAAAACTCTTCCTACTAACGAATCAGTTTCTACAGTAAGTAAAACAATATGTTTACCTGCTTTAATAGCTTGAGAGGCTGTCAGCGCTCCGCCTTCAGGGGTACCGGTAGCGTCAATGATTACTTCCAGAGAGGGAAAAGAGCATAAAAGATTGGTATCTGTGGTTAAGATCGTAGAGCCTTCCTTAAGAGCTTTTTCACCTTCCTTAATATCCCCGACCTCAATTAAGCGGCCATAATCATAACCGCTGTGATTAAGAGTATCCTTTGCTCTTTCTATTTTATGGTCGCAAATTGCGGAAATTTTTACCCAGGGCAGAGTAAAGGATTGTGAAATAATTCCTCTACCCATCTGTCCACAACCAACCAGCCCGACCCTGATGGGATCTTTTTTTCGTTCATATAATTGAGATAAGTAATCTTTTAACATCCTGAAGTTTTTAAGTTCTCTACCTTTTCTTTAAGGATGGTTTCTAACTTATTTATTTCAATCGGTCCGAAAAACAGCGATTCTCCATCAATATAGAAGTTCTCACTCCCAAATTCCAGGGCTTGCTCACGATTTAATATTATATGTTTCAAGACTAAAACCTGTGGGGAAAATTCCAGGGCTTTAGAGATAGCTTCCTCATAGTTAGCTACTATATAGGGACACTGGGGAGAATAAACAGCTTCCACTATTACTTTTCCTTCTCCTTTAAGAGGTTTAAAACCTGTATTTATGATTTTTACATAAGCATCTGGAGTATACTTTTTAAGGAACAACTTCGCATTATCCCAATTCTCCAGGAATTCAAACCCATACTTTTCAAAAAACGATGGTGGCATCCAACCTTCCGCTCCCCAGGCTACTACCCCTTTACGGTCGCGGGTTATCTCCAGAATTTTTTCCATCAGGGCTTTCCCGTATCCCTTACCTTCTTCACCCGGTTTTACCCAATAACAATTAAGCATATAAAGGTCTTCCCCTTCCAGGGCTAATAGTGATTTTTCCAGGGGTACTACTTGCGCCATAGCTTTTAACTCCTTTTCCTCAAAAACCCCAATTCCTATCCAACCTTCAATTAATTTGGAGTCAAAAAATCTACTACTCTCTTCACGAACTACCTGGTTGGGAGAGCAAAAATCAAACAACTCGTAAGTCTTATCTTTGATTACCTTAACTTCCATGTTAATCCTCCTTTTACAATCTCTGCTTCAGGATAAATATAACATAATATTATTTTAAAAACATTTACGGTTCAATAAATAAAAATACACTCCCGATGTTTTACCTTCGGGAGTGTGTTGGTTGAACATTTACCGTGTTTTCACCGGTATAAGGCGGTTTCGGTATGTAGGCGGAGGGTACTTCTTCAGTTGAGGGCGAAGTTGGTGATTCTATAGGGTCACCACACCCGGGGCAGAATTTACCTTCCAGAGGCAGTTCACGGCCACATTGTTCACAAAACTTAGGCCTGGGTTTCATAAAAACCTCCTAAATACGGTATGAGATAGGATTGAGCAGTTTGAGATATACTGCTTTTATAAAACTAACCCTTTAATTCTTCTTCCTTAGCGGCAATCTGTGCCTTAAGTGCAGCGATTTTTTCCTGAGTGGCAACAAATAAGGTCTTCATTTCTTCATAAGATTTATCAGCAACAAACATGTCATATACTGTTGAGCCAAAAGATTTCTTCTCGTCAGCTATTTTACCGTTTAAGGAAGAAATGTCTATTTTAACTTTGGCTGTTTCTGCAGCATCTTTAGCCCCTTGAGCAACCTGTGAGGCTACCTTTTTTAATTTATCTTTCCAACTTTCCATTTTTGATACCTCCTGTGCAAAATGCAGATTTCTTTCTACTTATGTTAGTTTATTAGATTATCGTGCTGATGTCAATAATATATTTAGAAATTGTCAAGACTCTTTAGAAAAGGGGAATTACCCCTTAAATCCTAAAAGCTTAGTTTCTTCATCTCCCGGTAAGGGGAAGAGGCCTGTATCCGGTGCAGGGCGACTATCTATTTTTGTCATTCTGGAATGGTTTGGTATTTGTCCCCGTAGGGGCAATCCAGAATCTCCTAAC
>QLTX01000151.1 GCA_018725175.1 Candidatus Psychracetigena formicireducens | reverse complement strand
TGAAGAAGAACTTAAGAAAAAAGAAGAATACTTAAAGATACAAATATTTATCAGGCAATTATCATTTAAGTATCAGGAGGTTTTAGTTTTGAGGTATTTTGAAAAGAAAAAAATATCTGAAATCTGTAAAATACTAGGGAAAAAAGAAGGAACGGTAAATTCACTCCTCTCCAGGGGTCTGGATAAATTAAAACTTTTACTGCAAGCTTCCGCTGATAAAAGCGTTATAGAAGATGAAGGGTAAGAAAATGGAAAAAGAAGATTTAATAAATAAATTAGAGAACCTTGACCTGCCAGAAATAGAGCTTAAAAGCCACAAAAAATGGCTAAAAAAGCTATTGCTTTTTTCAAGGAAATCAGTAAAGCTTTACCCTATCTTGGAACTATTCAGGGGGTTGGCTTTGATGCTTGGGTTACATTATAAAAAAGTGTTGATACCTTCATTAATATTCGTCTTGATTACCAGCGGACTGCTGTTATATTATCAATTCCCGGGAGTTCCTCCCTTTACTACCGTTCAGGCAGGAGAGATTTTTGTTCCGGTAAGTATGCCTATAAAACTTGATTTTCCTCACCCGGGTGCTTTAGCTGAGGAAATAAAAAACCACCTTAAAATCGTTCCTGAAACAGAGGCAAGGGTTAATTTTGATGGTAGGATCCTTACCCTGGAACCTGAAAAAAACCTACAATACGATACTGCATACCAGGTTACAATAAAAAAGGGGTTACCCTTAGGCAGAGGTAAAACGCTTACCGAAGATTTCACCACTACCTTTAGTACTCGCCCTCGTTCTACCCAGCAACCTATATTTCTTAACCTTGACTATACTGTCTTTTTCGGATTATATACCCTTAATTATTTTGACCATAGTTATAATGTTAATCTTTTCGTGGCTCACGCAGGATACTATAATTTTAGGGTTTACCGGAGCAACCAGAACCTGCTCCTCCATCATTTTTATAAAGATTTTGATGATACCAAAGAAAACCCCTACCTGAATGAAATACCCCTTGACGAGCAAACTATTTACTTAAGAGAAGGATTTAATGCTTCTTATATCCCAAAAATTACCCAACCCGGTATCTATTTTGTAACAGTTAACGCCACAATTGCTAATTATAATTTTAAAAATGAATTCTATCTGGTATTAACCAAACATGCTTCCACTATGAAGCGGTTAGGAGACAGATTGGTCATCTGGGTGGTGGACCAGAAGACCTCCCTGGGAGTTAGTGGAGCAGAAATCAAGGCTTATGGATTAGAAAGAGAGACGGTTATTTTTCGAGAACTAACCAACCAGCAAGGATATATAAACAGTTATGTTAGCCAGGAGGATTGGGATAATAAACCAAAAATAATTATCTCCACCCGGGGAAACGACATCTCAGTAATTGCTCAGCACCCATTCCGGTCCTGGTTATTTTACAGCTTAGATGATATTAATATTATTAAACCCCTAATTGGTTTTATCTTCACCGATAAACCTCTTTACCAACCTGGAGATACGGTAAACTTTAAACTCATTATAAGAGAAAACCATTATAATTTTTATAAACCTGTGCAAAAAGAAGTAACCATCAAGATAGAAGAAGAAATCTTTGGTGCGTCTCCCAGAGTAATTTACCAAAGACTATTTCTTACAGAGGAAAATGGTACCCTGTCTGGGGCAATTGAACTCCCCAGGAAGGCTAATAGCGGGCCGTATCGGCTTGTGGTTATGCACAACCAAGAACAATTAACTGCTTCCAGTTTTAAGGTAGGGTTCTATGAAAAACCTGATTTTGAAATATTAATAAGCACTGATAAAGAGAACTATATTAAAGGTGAACCTATTAAACTAAGCTTTGAGGTTAGATACTTTTCTGGGTTACCACTTAAAAATGAGCTGGTTAAATGGTCTCTACAAACAATAGATTCTTTTATTACCCTTAACCAGGATTGGATAAAGCTTGATGATTCTGGTAGGGGTGAAGTAATCATTCCCACAAAATTCATTAACCTGCCTATACATTATGATTCAGAATTTTATTTAGGCTTTGGTAGTGGCATTGGAAACCCGCTGGTTTTAGAAGTAAGCCACACAAATAAAGAAGGCAGGGAAACCTCTAAAACTAAAGTTATTCATTTTTACCACGCAGAGTATTCCCTGGAATTAACCAGCCCTAAAAATCTTTATGGGTTAGAAAGTGGCAAAACCTACTCTTTTTCCGTTAGGGTAACGGATGTTTTAGATAATAAACCTCAGGTAGGTAAAGCCATAAACATAAAACTGACTAAGTATGTACATCAAAAAACCAGAGAATGGTGGTACAGTGACCTGGAAACGGTAAAGGAAATAACAGTAACCAGCGACTCTCTCGGTAGAGCCAACTTTATGCTAACCCTTCCCTCAGGGGGTAGTTATCAACTGGATATCAACACCTCCGATGCCTGGTTTAACGAAATTAACCGGAGATTTAGTTTCTGGGTGCTGGCTGAAAATGAGGTAGCCTTCAGACAACATAAAAAAGAGTTTGCTGATAAAATCATTATTAAACAGGATAAGGAATCCTATATTATTGGAGATAAAGCTCGCCTTACCTTAATGCTTCCCCGCCCTCAAGGCGATTTGTTTATAAGCCACAACAGTAAAACCTTTAAAAAGATATCTATTGAAAATATTTCAGGAACTTTCCATAAGATGGAAATACCTATTACTGAAGAACTGGTGCCAGGTTTTTATTTATACACCTCTCTGTTTCAAGACGATACTTTTATTAGAAACAGCCATTTTATTAAAGTTACCGGTAAAAGGTTGCAGGTGGATATAAGCATTAATCAACAGATAGTCAAACCTGGAGAAGAAATAGAATTACTCCTAAAAACCCATGACGACCGTGGCAATCCGATTTCTGCGGATGCCTTCCTATTGGTTATGGATAAAGCTATTTATAATTTGAGAGCTGACCTACATACCGATATTTACGATATATTCTATCCCCGACCTGAAGATTACCTGCAAACAGAAGAACCCTCTAAAACCATACTACCAGAAAGTTTCTGGGGAGATAAACCCTTTACCCCTAAAAAAGATTTAAGTATTTCCGATATTAGGGAGGTATATGCAGGCACTGTTTACTGGAACCCCCGGGTGACCACCAATCTCATCTTCTACAGCTTCCGCTCCTTAACAAGCAAAAAACATAGAATTTATCTTGCGACAGAT
>QLTX01000150.1 GCA_018725175.1 Candidatus Psychracetigena formicireducens | reverse complement strand
TACTTTGCCAACTGTAATCCATCCAGCCATTACCTCTGTGGCTTCTCTTGCAGATTCGTCATCTATCCTTCTGCTTATCGCTCCCGCGATCTCCACGACCACAATCCTTGAGATATGTGCCCTGCATCTCCCTGTCTCGACACGTCCCATGAAATCCATCGCATCCATATGAAAAGGGTCTTTTTCGATGAGCGAAGAGATGAAGACGTTTGTATCTACCACAATATCACTCATTCTCCCCTGTCCTCTCTTATCGCTTGAACCGCAGATATATCTGGCCATCGCCTGCTAATTTTCTCTTTCAGCTTCTTCCACCGTTCAAATTGATTTGAAACGGGTTTTATCAGTATTCCCTCATCGGTCTCGATCTCCTCTACCAGCATTCCAGGGCCGATGTCGAACTTCTCTCTCAACCTTTTAATCAGGGTTATCTGCCCTTTTTGTCCTACTAAGATTTGTGTCATGACTAATCACAAGTAATACTTAGATGCATTCATACTTATAAATATTTCTGACTAAATTGAGTAAGGTGCCAACGATGGTCATTTTAGAAAGGGCTTTGATGACATCTTTATACCAGAAACAAGATATAGCAGTCGCATACCTGCTCAGAAGATGGACATGTAAGTTCAAAGATGTGATCTGAATCATTCGACACAGCTGAAATACAAAAACTTTTAAATACTACTAACTGTAATGATACGTTATAGTAGTATAAGTGAGAAGATGAAATTTTATAATAGGAACGAAGAACTCAACGAAATAGAACGGGTTTGGAATTTATGTAACAAATCAATGCATTTTACAGTGGTATCTGGTAGAAGAAGGGTTGGAAAAACCGAGCTTGTAAAACAGTTTTATAAAGATAAAGAGCATCTCTATTTCTTTGTAGGAAGAAAAAAGGTTCCTTTACTTTTGGAGGAGTTATCTTCAATTGCTAGGGGCAAAATAGAGAAGTTTCCAACTTTAATAAAATTTGATGAATTCTTGGAGTTTTTGCTGAATAATGTAAGTAAAAAAACTGTAATATTTTTTGACGAGTTCCAAAACTTTAAGTATGTGGATGAAAGCATTTTTTCAGATTTTCAAAAAGTTTTTGACAGAAATAAAGAGAAAGTAAAAGCTCATATAATCATTGCTGGTTCTCATGTAACCCTAATTAATAAGATATTTTCTGATAATAAAGAACCTCTTTTCGGGAGGGCTACGGAAAAATACGTACTTAAACCGCTCACATTTAAGATCATCTGTAGAATGCTAGAAGATTTGAAAATAAAAAATATTGAGGAAAAAATAAAATGGTATTCTGTGTTTGGCGGCATACCTAAATATTATGTGACTGCTGAAGAACAGGGGATAAAAGGAAATGATATTTTATCTGCATTGAAAACACTTCTTTTTAGGGATTTCGCACCGTTGAAAGACGAGGCAAGAAGCATTTTGATAGAGGAGTTTGGAAGCGAACCTCCATCATACTTCTCAATTTTAGAGGCAATTGCATTAGGTAATTCAGAGATGACCACTATCGCAAACAAATCTGGAATAAATATAAAGAGTATAAGCAAATACCTAAGTCTACTCGTAAAGGATTTTGGATATTTGTCATATGAAGTTCCTATAACAGAAGAAAGACCATGGAAAAGCAAAAGAGGCAGGTATTTCTTAAGTGACAATTTCTTCAGATTCTGGTTTAGATACGTCTATAGAAATAGAAGCGATTACGAAGTCGGGAATTATGATGTTTTGCTTAATAAAATAAAAAAAGATTTTGACTCCTTTTTTGGGAGAAGTTTTGAGGAAATCTCGAAACAACTTCTTGTTGAATTAAATAACCAGAACGCATTGGCATTTAAGTTTGAAAAAATTGGAAGATGGTGGTGGAGGGATGAGGAAATAGATCTCGTAGCATTAAATGGAGATAAACAGATCGCTTTCTTTGAGGTGGAATGGAAATCGTTGAGTAAAAGAGAATCCCTAAAAATTCTCACAGAATTAAAGGAAAAATCAAAATTCGTTGACTGGAGTAGAAAAAAAGAATACTTTGGTTTAATCGCTAAAAAGATCGAAAGCAAGGGTGAACTGAGGGAACTGGGATATTCAGCCTATGATTTAGAGGATTTTAGCATCGCCGTATAACAGGCTCTCATAAAGGTTCATTCGGACTTCAACCAATCTGTGATTTGAGGCGATATTCGCAATCCTCGGACTGCTCGCTGTGGCATATCTGCTCAGGCGAAGAGAAGAGTGAGCAAAAATCTTTATCTGTGAGACCCGGATGGCTCAAAGATGAGCTCCTTATTATGTTTAACTCCAAAACGTTCTAAGATTTTTTTGAGTTCCATACTTTCGGCCTCATTTACCAAAATCACATTTTTTGCCTTTTTCTCGATCAGTCCAGCGAGTTTTAGTGCCCTGTTAAATCTGACCATCTCTGATCTGGTCTTATCCGAAAGGGTGTATGAATAGAGGATTTTTCGCTCAAGATCTAAGGGACAGGGTTTTCCATAGAGAACAGTCCCCTCGTTTATTATTGCTTGCTTCATGCTGGGATCTATTTTTTGGATGCTTTCGGTGACTGCAAACTGAAATTCCCAAGTTTGTTCCCCTCTTTTTGATAGCTCATCTACAACTTCATTTCCCATCTTTATAATTTCTGAAAGGTGTTTAGTTTCTGGATCCCGCTCTCCAAAAAGCAAAAGCATGTCAATGTCAGACCTGGCATCATGTTCGTTCCTCGCAAAAGACCCAAAGAGGATGACCTGCTTTAGAGCATCAAATTCATTCACAGCTATTTTTAGAAATTCAAACACCTGGTTAGGTATCATGGTAACCACACAAAATTTTTAATTTGTTCAAGATATCCTCGGATTTCTTCAGGGCTTCTCCATTCTTCTTAGACCCATAAACCCTACTTGCCCTAATGGTTTTAAAGCGTTCTTATCTCAGAAGCATGCTCCAAAACCGGGTGCTCTTTTAAAAATCGTACAAGCTTATCAAAGTTTTGTTGATGAAGATCTTTCCGAGCAAGGGCAGCGTTTATTATGTGCCCAGCAGCAGCTCGATAGTCATCTAAAATCGATTCAGCAACATCTTCCAACGGAACTTTTCTCTCTTTTATCGACGTAATTCTGGCTCTAAATTTACCCATGTGGGTTTGCTCATCCATGTTTAATAGTAAACAATAGGGATATATAACACTTTCTCTGTTTACAAGTAAAAAATTATATGTGATTTAAACCGGGGAGAGGGCAATAATGGATTCTTTTACCACATCCACTCCCTGCTCAACACGGCTATCTTATCGAAATCAGTATCCTCTGAGATGATC
>QLTX01000015.1 GCA_018725175.1 Candidatus Psychracetigena formicireducens | reverse complement strand
ACCTATCCACCGTCATAGCCCAGGCTATAAGCTTCAAAGGCTATGCGCTGGTCGATATTCTCCAACCCTGCCCATCGTTTAACAGGATTAATACTTTTAAATGGTATAAAGACAGGTTATATTACCTACCTGAGGACTACGATTCTTCCGATATTTTACAGGCTCGGGACAAGGCGGAGGAATGGGGAGAACGCATACCTATAGGAATAATATACAGGTCCGAAAAACCTGAGTACATAGCCGAAAACTCGGTGTTACGGGATAATCCACCATTGGTTAATTTACCTTTCTCTCCTACCCACGCGCAAATTTTTATGGATGATTTCAGGTAAATTTCGCTCTCCTAACCCTTACCATAACCGCCTCCCGTAGAGAAAGAATTTATTAAATCCCTGGTTAACTTCTCGGCTTATTGTTTTAAGCCTGATAGTTTATTTCTTATTACTCCTCGTTGCTTTATTAATCCCTACCTCACAAATACCATATAAGAGCTTTAAGTTCAAAACTGTACATTTATTTAAACATTCTTTTTGTGTATTGGATATTTTTAGAAAAAGTGGAGACTCTAAATCAACTTCAGAGAGACAAAAAGTTTCGGAGGCCCTGAATCAGGGTTTAGGGTTGCCATGAGGGGGGGAAAAGATGAGTTTACCATTTCCAGCCCCGCATCTATTGAAGATTGGCGAATAGGTGCGGGGCTCACGATGACGGTCGGGGAGCGGAGATTCTGGATAGAGCATAAAGAAACAAAATAAAAATACAGTATTAAAAAACCACCAGTAAAGATTATAATAAAGTATGATATGGTTTAAATACAGTTATCTTTTTTTAATAATTCTATAACTATTACAGGAGAAATATGGGAGAGGTTTGCCTTGGAATAGATTTAGGCGGAACAAAAATCAAAGGCATTTTGATGAAAGCCGATGGCCTGATAGTTTATCAATACTCAACCTCCACAGGAAACAATCTTGACAATCTTTTTGAAGTAATTGAGAAATTAATTCAAGAGAGTAAAAATCTATCTTTAAATATTTGCAGTATAGGGGTAGGATGCGCAGGCTTGATTGACCATAAAAATGGTATCACTATTGAATCAGCCAACCTTCCATTTTTAAAGCGGTTTCCACTTCGGGATACTGTATATAAATTTGCTGGAATCCCTACTACCATAGACAACGATGTTAAGATGGGTGCTATTGGTGAAATGTTTTATGGTGAAGGAAAGGGTATCGAAGATTTTGTATTCCTTACCCTGGGGACAGGTATTGGAGGAGCCATAATTATTAATGGTAAAGTATATAGGGGAATCAGCAACCATTCGGGTGAGATAGGCCATTTGAACTTACAGACATCTGGTCCAGACTGTGGTTGTGGTAAACAAGGTTGTTATGAAACGTTGGCTTCAGGTCCAGCTATCGTAAACTATGTTCTTTATGGTATTCAGATGAAAAGAGATACTATGATTTTAGAAAAAGTTGCTGGTAATATAAGTAAAATTAACCCTTCATTGATTGCGGAACTGGCAGAAAAGGGAGACCGACTGTGCTTGGAAGCACTGACAGAATCAGCCAGGTACACTGGAAAAGTCCTTTCCTACCTTATAAATATCTTAAATCCAGAAAAAATAATTATAGGTGGAGGTATTAGCGAAGTTAAAAACATCCTCTTCCCGATTATTCGGGAAACCGCACAACTGTATTCTCTGGTGGTTCCCTTTGAAAACTGTACTATAATTAAATCAGGTTTAGGCACAGAATCCGGGGTTATAGGAGCAGCGCAAATGGCGCTCTTAAAATATAAAGGCATAGAAATCTAAAATATCCTAAGGAGGATAAGGAAATGCGTTTTCTGGCAAAGATGGGTCTTAATGAGATTTATAGTTTTGAAAAAGGTATAATAAGAACCTTTTTACTTCTTTTATTTATGGCTATTATTTTAAGGGCTGACCAGATGGTAATGTCCCCGGTTATTCCCTTTATCCAAGAAGAATTTGCTATTGGAGATAGAGAAATTGGTTTTATTGGTTCTGCCTTTACCCTGGTCGCTGCTGTGGTTACCCTCATCTGGGGATATCTAAGTGACAAGTTTTCGCGAAAACTATTACTTACTTTTGCTATTCTAATCGGTGAGATACCCTGTTTTCTTACAGCTTTTGCCAGAAACTACAACGAACTATTCGCACTGAGGGTTTTAACAGGCATAGGGATTGGAGCAATGGTGCCTATTGCTTTTTCTATGATTGGTGATTTATTTACAGAAAAACAAAGGCCAAGAGCTCAAGCCTGGTATCAAATGATGGGAAGTATGGGCGTCTTAGCAGGTATGATGGTTGCTGGTTTTGTAGGCCCTACCTATGGCTGGCGATTACCTTTTATCATTGTTTCTGTTCCCAACTTCTTCTTTGCGCTTACCCTACTCATTGGAGGAAGGGAACCTAAAAGAGGTGGAGGAGAATCTGCCCTTAAAGAATTAATACTGGAAGGTAAAAAGTATGTCCGCACCATGAAATTTAAGGACTACCTTCTTTTGTTTAAAGTTCCTTCTAATATTTGGTTATTCGTTCAGGGAATCCCCGGCACAGTAGCCTGGGGTGTTTTACCTTTTTTCCTCATTCCTTTCTATGTAAGGTATAAGAACATCTCGGTAGAATTAGCCACAGTTTTGTTATTGATAATCGGCATAGGAATGATGTTTGGCAACCTGTTTGGGGGAATCATGGGAAACTGGGTCTATACTAAAAATAGAAGTTACCTACCAATCTTTTGCGGTATTTCCCAGTTTCTGGGAATCATTCCTTTGCTCATCTCTTTAAACTGGCCTGCCGCAGTTGAGCCTTCCTTTAGCTATATCATCTTCCCTGCTCTTTTTGGTTTTATAGGTGCTCTTTTCATTTCCTCAGCAGGTCCCAATGTGCTCGCTATGTTAGCTAATGTTAATTTACCTGAACATCGCGGTGGCATATCTTCTATTTTCAATCTGACTGATTCCATTGGGGCAGGTTTTGGACCAATTGTTGGTGGTTTGCTATCATCCTACAGGGGACTTGATTTTGCTATGCAAACCTCAGTACTTTTCTGGATACCCTGTGGCATTTTGTTCTTTGCGCTTATATTTACACTTAAAAAAGATGTTCTCAGGGTAAACACCGTGATGGAAAATACCCGTAAGGAACTTGAGTGAATAGATGACTTCTTTAAGCTTTAATTCTTTTACGCTCAATTTTCAGGGATTGGAGATATCCCTAAAAGATAAAAAGATAACTTCAGCTGAAGAATATTATGATGACCCCAATATAAAGGTTAAGTTTAGTTTTGACAATAATCGTATCTTAGGTCACGCTTTCACAGACAAACTTCTATATATTGATAATATATCTCTTAGTTTTAAAGTTATCTGTGCGAACAAAATATATTTTTATAAAAACGGTTTTCAGTCCTGGTCACCTTCCGAAGAGCTTAGTCATCCTGTTAAACAAGCAAAACCCTTTTTTCTTCCCCTGAAGAAACACTTCCTTGACCCTATTTCTTATATAAAAGTTCCTCCAGGTTCCTCTTTAAGCCACTTTTTTACTTATCTTCGGTGTGGTGAACATAAGCTGTATTTTATCCCCAAAGACAACCATGAGACTATAACACACTTTACCTTCAACTTTCAAAAAAAGGAGTTTCGCATAATCCTAGAAGTAGGCAAAGAGGTTTTAGGAGAAATTAATTTTCTTGAGTTAAACCTGCTAACTGATTGGGTTTACTGGAGAAATACCTCCCCACCCGATAGACAGTTTACCTGGTGTAGTTGGTATTTTTATTACAGAAAAATAGATGAAAAAATCATTCTGGATAACTTAAGCAAAGCTAACAAACTTCCCTTTAAACTAAATTATTTTCAAATTGACGATGGTTGGCAGGAAAGTATCGGGGATTGGAAAGAAAATAAAAAGTTCCCTGCTGGGTTGAAAGAGATGGCTTCCCAGATTAAAGATGCAGGTATAAAGCCAGGAATCTGGATTGCCCCTTTCGTGGTAGAAAAGAAGTCCCGAATTTTCCAGGAGAAAAAGGATTGGATATTGAAAAATGAAAAGGGAAAACTGATAACAGCAGGTTTTAACCCTTTGTGGAGCGGTTTCTTTTATACCCTGGATATTACCCGCCCCGAGGTTCAGGATTACTTATCTGAAAGGTTAGATTATCTGAAACAATGCGGATTTAACCTTTTTAAATGCGATTTTCTCTATTCTCTCTTAATCAAGGGTAACCACTACCAGAAGAATTTATCCAGAAATGAAGTTTTGCAAACCGGTATTAGTTTGCTAAAAAAGATGGTAGGTAAAGAAGTTTTACTGGGTTGTGGCGCTCCCCTACTTTTGTCCCCAGATACCTACGATATATTAAGAATAGGCACCGACACGGCTAACCATTGGTCTAATATTTTAGGTTTCCTACTTAACTACCAGGCTATGCCATCCGTTTATAATGCCCTACATAACACCTTGACCCGCCAATTTTTAGATGGTGCTTTTTTCCTGAACGACCCCGATGTTGCTTATCTTAGAAAAACCAATTTATCCTATCATCAGAACAGAACAGTCATTATAAACAATTACCTGCTATTCTATTATTTTTCCTTTTCCGACCCTATTGATCTTATAGATCAGAAAAACCTTAATCTTTTGCAGGAACTGCAGAACTATAAGGATTTTAAAGTTGAAAATTCAACCATAACCGACAATATTTTTTATTTTGAAGGTAAAACTTTAAGCGAAAACATTTATATCTGGGTGAACTTTTCTTTTGAACCTGCCATAGTGGATTTACCGGCTAACCTTATTCCTATACTTAATACCGAAAGAACGGGTGCATTTAAACCCTATGAAACCAAGGTGTTTAAGAAAACATGATATTAACTGTTACTCTTAATCCAGCCATAGATAAAGTAGCCGAGTTAAAAAAATTAAAAAAGAGTTCGCTTAATAGGATAAAAGTGGTATCAATTTTACCTGGTGGGAAAGGTATCAATGTAGCCCGAGGTGTAGCCAGTTTTGGTGGGAAAGTAACTGCCACTGGTTTTATTGGAGGATACAATGGAAAGTATATTGTAGATTATCTGATTCGGGAAGAAATTGAACCCCATTTTTTCCCCATTGAGGGAGAAAGTAGAGTTTGCTTGATTATCCTTCAGGAGAAAGGAGTTATTGCCGAGATTTATGAAGAAGGACCGGTAATTGATAATAACTCTGCAGAATCTTACCTATCTTTCTTCCAGGAAATATCTGCAAAGTTTAATTTCATTGCCATCTCCGGTAATATTCCCAATAGCCTACCTGATAATTATTTACCCAGGCTAATTGAGCCAGTTCAGGCTAACCTTTTTTTAGACATCACCGGCAAACCCCTGCTGGACACCTTACCCTTAAAAAATATTTACTTTTTAAAGTTAAACCAGAAAGAATTTTGTGAAACATTTGCGATAAAAAACGATGATTTAGAAAACCAGATGGTTAAAATTGCTTCCTACTACAACCTTAGTAACCTGATAATTACCTTGGGAGAAGAAGGGGTTTTAGTTTATCATAAGAAAAAGGTATACCGTTCTTATTGTGAAAAGAAAGTCCTGCCTCTTAACCCTATTGGAGCGGGTGATTCTCTTATGGGAACACTAATCTATCACCTATCTTCAGGTGAATCTTTCTTAGAAGCCTGTAAAAAGGCTGTAGCTGCTTCTATAAGTAACACCACTCTGTATGAGGGTGGAAGAATAAATTTCACTGTTTATAATGATGTTCTCAAATACACTTTTTTGGAAAAAATAGGTTAGGAGGTTAAAATGAAACAACTAAACCAAAAAAAGTTCCTTTGGGGAACAGCCACCGCCAGCCATCAGGTGGAAAGTGGTAACTTTTATAATGATTGGTGGTTATGGGAAAAAGAAGGTAAAATAAAGACCGGTGACTCAGCTCATCCATCCTGCGAACACAATCTTAGGTACAAAGAAGATTTTTATTTAATTAAATTCTTAAACAATAACTCCTACAGGTTTTCCATAGAATGGTCTAAGATAGAAAAAGAGGAAGGGGTTTTTGATGAAAATGAAATAGAGCATTATTTAAATATGCTCAAAGAAATGAAAATTAGGGATATAGAGCCTATTTTAACCCTGCACCATTTTACTATTCCCCAATGGCTTTACCATAAAGGTGGTTTTGAAAATCCCGAGTTCCCCGAGTATTTTTCCAAGTTTGTAAGTAAAGTTGTGCCTTATTATAAAGAACTCGCTAACTACTGGATTACTATTAATGAACCGGTAATAGTTGCCCTTATGGGCTACATCTTTGGCGATTGGCCACCAGGGATTAAAAACAGAAAAAGAGCTTTTTCTGTATTAAAGAATCTCGCTTTTGCCCATGCCCAAGCCTACGACATCATTAAAGAGAAGAAAAAAGATAGTTTAGTGTCCATCGCCCATAACCTGATGATTTTTAAGCCTGCTACCTGGAATCCCCTGGACTACATGGTTTGCCATTTACTGGACAGCTGGTTTAATATGGCTTTTTTAAAAACCATTATTGAAGGTAGAATATATTCTCCCATAGGGAAGAAGGAGTTTCATCCTGAGCTTAAAAATAAGCTTGATTATATTGGTGTAAATTATTACACCCGGTCTTTTTTCAAATTTGGTATCAGGGGGTTTGCTGAATACAAAAGAAAAAATGTACCCCGAAGCGATTTTGGCTTTGAAATATACCCTGAAGGTCTTTATGAAGTGCTGATGAGATTAAAACCCTTTGGTTTACCGGTGATGATAACCGAAAATGGTATGGCTGATAAGAAAGATTTATATAGACCAGATTTCCTTAAAACCAGCTTAAAATCAGTTTCTCGAGCGATAAAAGAAGGCGTGGATATCTTAGGTTATATGCACTGGTCGCTAATGGATAATTTTGAATGGGTAGAAGGCTACTCTAAAAAATTTGGTTTATTGGAAACAGACTTTAAAACCCAGGAAAGAAAGCCCAGGGGTAGCGCCTACCTCTACCAAAAAGCTTCACTAATAAACCCCAACACCGATAGTTTTGACTTTTAATCCACCCTGATAAGTCCAAACTGCGCTATTCAACAGATGTTTTAATAGTAGTATAAAGTGCTTCATACTCACCTATCAATCCTTCATCAGCAAAACTAAAGTAAGAGTTATTACCGATAATTAAATGGTCAAGAACTTTTATTTCCATAATAACTCCCATAAATACAAGGCTTTTAGTAACTTCTCTATCACTTAACGAAGGCTCAGGAACGCCTGAAGGATGATTATGGGCAAATATTAAAGAGACCGCATTATTTTTGAAAGCAGAACGGAAAATTTCCCGGGGGTAAACTGCTGAAGCGTTTAAGGTTCCCTCAAAAATATCCTCAATAAATACTATTTTATTTCTGGTATCCAGGTACAACACCTTGAAGCGTTCTTTCTTCAAACCCTGCATAGAATAAAGTAGGTAGTTAAAGACATCCTCAGAACTTTTAAATTGGGGCAGTTCCAGAAGTTCATCCTTAAAATACCTGGAAGCGGTTTCTTTTATAAGTTTAATTCCATAAGCATTAGATTGACCAATACCCTTAATTTCTTGAAGCTCTTCGTAAGGAGCATCAATCACGCCCCTCAGGTTTTTAAACTTTTCCAAACAGGTTTTAGCAATAGCTTTGCAATCTTTTCTGGGAGTACCCAGGGTAAGTAGAAGCTCTATAATTTCATAGTCATGTAAAGATGTTAGCCCAGATTTTAAGAATTTCTCTTTTAACCTCTGGCGGTGGCCTTTCGTTGACTTAACATTTAGAGGAGGAGTAATTTTTTCTTTTTCATTCATATATTTATTATCATTATCAAAAAGTACAAAATAGTACAAAATGTGAAGGTTATATAAAAGAAATGGTGAGCCGTGAAGGACTCGAACCTTCGACCCCTTGCTTAAAAGGCAAGTGCTCTGCCGACTGAGCTAACGGCCCATATCTTTTATAAGTGCGCCCAAGAGGATTTGAACCCCCAGCCTACGGATCCGAAGTCCGCCGCTCTATCCATTGAGCTATGGGCGCATAAGTAAAAGGTGCGCCCAGCAGGAGTTGAACCTGCAGCCTGCGGATTAGGACTCCACCGCTCTATCCAATTGAGCTATGGGCGCTTATCTCTGGGGTGAGCGAGGGGATTCGAACCCCCAACCTCTGGATCCACAGTCCAATGCTCTAACCGTTGAGCTACGCCCACCGTCAAGCATTAAATTTTACACAAAACAACCGCTTAAGTCAAGATTCCGAATTGCCTAAGCAAAAATCTTCATAAAATCAATTATTGAATATTAGGTGAGGCAACAGGGATTTTGAGCAAAAAATCATATTTTATTAAGAAGACCAGAAAAAGATAGAGTGTTATTTCTTTGAATAATACCCTCCCATAGGAGATAAGGTGCTTATCAGCTTACCTTCCTCAAAGTATAATCGGGGTATCCTATGCCCAATGTTAACCAACACTTCGTTGGCATTAGTCCCTAAAAGGGACGCTATTTCATCTGCCCATAAAGTTTCTTTTCCTTGAGTGCCGATTATTACCCCCTCATCTCCTTCTACAATGGATTCAACTGGAGAAACATCCACCATCAAAGTATCCATGTTAACCCTACCTGCTACAGTTAATTTAGTACCTCTGATTAACACTTTTCCTTTATTAGAAAGTTCCCGGCGGTATCCATCTGCATATCCAATGGGTAAGGTAGCAATTTTTGAGCTTTTCTCTGCTATCCAACTTCTACCGTAACTTACCGAACTGCCTGCTTCAATTTTATACACCCTTCCCACCCGGGATTTTAACTGAAGAGCAGGTTCAACGCCTGCAGAATTTAGTACTACAGTTGAAGGCTCATATCCATAGAGAATAATGCCCGGCCTAACTGCATCAAGGTGAGTTTCTGGTAAATCAACCGTTGCCGAAGCATTGGCAATATGTTTTATCGGTATATAAACTCCAGCTTTTTCTATCAGGCCTAATGTTTTATTGAAAAGTTCAAATTGCTGGTAAGCGTAATCTTTATTTTCTTCATCAGCAGTAGCTAAATGAGAATAAATACCTTCAATTTCTATTTCTCGGAAAACTGACGCCTTCTTTATAAAGGAAACGACAGATTCCGGGTTTAAGCCCCACCTGGTTAAACCGGTTTCTATTTCAATATGGACAAGGGCTTTTTTACCTATCTTTGGGGATTCTTTAACCAGGCTTTGCAGTAATCTTTCATCAAAAAGTGTAACTCTGATATCGTTTTGAATAACTAACCTGGCTGCTTCAGGAGGAGTATAACCAAACACTATTATTGGCCTGGTAATTCCATAGTTTATCAGGTCCATAGCCTCACCTATGGTAACCACTCCAAACATGTCTGCTCCAGCTTTTTCCATAGCTTGAGCGATTATCGGAGCGCCATGTCCATAAGCATTACCTTTAACCACCGCAATCAATTTGGTGTTAGGTTTTAGAATTGCCTTAACTTTAATAAGGTTTGTTTTAATTTTACCCAGGTCTATCTCAGCCCAGGTGTTACGAAGTATAGGTTCTACACTTAACATCATAAACCTCCAGTTTATAAAAATTATAAAAACACATTTTTAGAGATATTTTCTTTCACACCACTAAACTCACTGATACTTCATTGTTTATTTCTTTTTTAACTTTTATTTTAACAGGAAAAGCCTCAGCAATATCTTCCAGGTGAGTTATTATTAAAATCATCTTGATTTCGTTCTTCAAACTCCTTACCACCTCAATCAGTGATTCTCGGCCAACCCTATCCAGGGAACCAAAACCTTCATCAATAAAGATGCACTCAATTACTCTATTAGAAATACTGGATACATATCTACCAATTCCCAGGGCTATGCTGACATCGGTTCTAAACTTCTCTCCACCGCTTAGAAGTTCGTATTTCCTTATTTTTTGGCTATAAGAATCTTTAACAGATATATCCAGTTTATCCAGAGAACCAGTTGCTTTAAAATCAAGTGACAACCTATCGTTGGATAACTTTTTCAATAAATCGCTGGAGTGATGCTCTATATCATATAAAGCTTTTTTGACCACCATAGTTTGTATGTTTTCACTGGAAAAGGCTTTACTGATAAATGAGTAAATATTTTCTTTTTGGTCCAGTTCTTTTTTCCGAGCGGTCAGTTTCATTTTATTTTTTAACGATTCTTCACTAACTGCTAACTTCCTAACCAGGATTTCCTTTTCTTTTTCTAAATTATTTAACTGGTTTTGTTTATCAGTTAACCATGATTTAAGCACCTTAGCCTCAAAAGAATGATTATCCAGGAGTATCACTAATTGTATTAGTTCTTGATGAAATACAGTTAACTTCTCAATTCTTACTTGTAAATCCTGCTTTTGTTTTTCAGCTACTAAAACCTCCTGGTATAAATTAGTGATTTCCTTTTGCCTAATTTTGCTTTCTATCTCAGCCAGGGTTAAATCAATTGCCCGGTTACCTTTACTCTTTTCTACTACCAGGAACTCCTGCTCTTTATTGATACTGGTATTCTTTTCCTCAATATCACTTTTTATATTCTTAATACTTTTCTCTAAAGCTTGAATTTTTAATTCATAAGAAGTATATTCTTTCTTAACTTCGTTAAATTCAGCAAAAACCGTTTTGAAATTATTTTCCTTAATCGTTAGTTTCTTAACCAACCCATCTCTTTCCATAGATAATCGGGACAAATCCAGATTTATTTCACTTAGCTCACTTTGTAAATGCCCTTTACTTTCAGTAGTTAGTTCTGTACCGCATAAAGGACATATATCTTTTCCTTTAAGACTGCTTAGTCTCTGTTTTAGTTTTAATTCGTCCTGATTTAATTTTTTGATTGTACCATCTATTTGAGAGTAATTATCACGCATAATTTTTAACTCTACATCTTGCTTCTGGAAGTCAGCCTCTAAGGCAACGAGTTTTTGTTGGCAAGGAACAATATTTTTAACAAATAATTCCTGGCTTATGATTTCACCGGCAAGATTAGCCTCTAACTTTTTTACATCCTCTTTCAGGTTATTGACTATTAATAGGTGAGGGTAAATCTTTACTGAATCTTGATATAAATTGTAGTCTCTAATTATCTCTTCTCTACTATTCAGTATAAGGTTACAACTTTCCAATTTTAAAGTATTTTCTTTTAATTCGCTTTCAACCCTTTCCTTATCCTCAAGATGCTTCAGGTTTTGCTTAATCTGTTCAAGGGACTCCCTGGTGTCCTTTAAATCATTATTTTTTCCCTCAAGAGAAACCTGCATTTTTTTTATGAACTCATCGTCAATATCCTGTAACCCTGAAAGCTCATTATTTATCGGTGAAAGTTCATTTTTTATCTGTTTAAGGTGTTCTGTGGCTTTAGCGCGAATATTTTCATAAATATTTAACCCTAAAATCTCGGATAATACATTTTTTCTTTCTGAAGGTCGTGCAGAGAGGAATTTATCACTTTTCCCCTGAATTAACAGGGCTGATGAAGTAAAAGCCTCATAATTCAAGCCAACGACTTTTATAACCGCCTCTTCATTAGATCTAACCCCCCGGTGCCCGGTTGGCTTAAACATTCGGAAATTAGGGTCATACTTATAAAAGTATATTCGGGAATCACCGTTTCTTTCCCTCTCTCTGACCACCTTATAAACATCATCTCCCACTTTGAATTCATAAGTAACCGAAGCTATTTCGGACTTATCGTTGATTAAATCGTCCATCTTTTCTGCATCTCGGGCTTTTCCATATAGAGCATACAGAATAGCATCAAGTAAGGAGGATTTGCCTGCCCCATTCTCACCCACAATTACCGCATATTGTAGAGCGCTAAAATCAAGTAATACCCTGTTTCTATAAGCTAAAAACCCTTCAACCTCTAACCTTTGGGGAATCATTTTTCCTCTATTTCTTTGATGATATCTTTAAGGGTAACCATCAGTGTATTTTTAAAATCTTCTTCTAAGTTCTTTTCTATAAGATAATTTTCAAATGCCAACAGGGGGTTAGAATAAGCTAAAACGGGTTCCCATAAACCTTGATTCTCAGTTTCTAATCTTATAGGCTCAAAATTAACCAGTTTGGGAAACCTGGAAAATACTTTTTCCCTGATCTCCTGGAGAGAATCGGAATCTTTCAATAAAACTGAAAGTTTAAGATAGGCGTTTTTAATGTCGGGGTGGCTGGTTAGTAAACTGTCAATTTTATCCGGGGAACTCAATTTTATATCGTACATAAGACTGGACTTAATTTTAATGTATTCGGGTATTACGCGGCTATTTTCAATTTTTACATAAAAGAATCCTTTTTCATCATCGGTTTCGCTGAAATCCAATTTATCCAGGCTGCCAGCATAAAAAGAGGGAGTATCTCTTCTAATCTCCTGTTTTCGGTGTAAATGACCAAAAGCGTTATAGGTGGTCCAGGAAGGTATATCGCGTAGAGATAAAAGTGGTTCATCTTCCAAAGATAACATTCTTTCACTGCTTAACAAACCATTTTCTACTCCAATATGAGCTATTAGTATAGAAGGTAATTTGTTATTGAGATGGCTTTTTGCTCGTTTTAAGTAATCACCGAACAAAGCCGATACTTTAGCGCTGATATTTAAGGGACCTTGTGATTGGTAAACTTCCCCTTCCAATCTTCCTCTATCTGGGTAAGGAAAGGGAATTATCTGTACTTCAGGCTCACTTAAAACCATAACCGGGGATTCCTTATTAACCCGGGTTGAAATCCTCAGGTAGGGATTAGACGAGCCAATTATGGAAAAAACCTCGTGCAGTTTGTTCCAGTCGTGGTTACCAGTAATCATAACTATCTTTACTTTTTGCTCTAACAGGATTTTAATACGAGAAAAAAAAGACTCCAAAGCATCTCCGGAAGGCAGTTTCTTATCAAAAATATCGCCTGCTATTAATAAAAGAGGAACTTTTTCCTGTTTTATAAAATCGGTAACCTGGTCAAAACAATTGATAATATCCAGGGTTCTATCAATACCATACCATTCTTTTCCTAAATGTAAATCAGCTAAATGAACGAATCTTACCATAAGTCAGCAATTTCTCCTTTTACTTCCTCTCGCCGGGTGGCAAAGCAGGGAAAAGGAAACTTAATAACCATTGGTTGCTTAAAACCAACCTGCTTTAACATCATACTGCCAATGGTTAGGTTCATAACCTGCTCTTTCTGTGAGGGGGTTAAAAATCTATAAGCATCGCTGGATAATTCTACCGGGTCGGTATTACCTATCACCCTCAATGCAGAGTTGCCAATCACTGAATCGTGGACCTGGGAAGCCATTTGTTGAGCTCCAAAAAGAAACACCCCCAAGGACCTGCCTCTCTGAGAAAGGTCAATTATTAACTCGGCAACAGGATTATTATGATACCCAACTTTAGGGGCAAATTTGTTAAGTTCGTCCACCATAATAATAAACTTTCGATTTTCAAACTTGGGATCCATCTCCTTCAAATACAGAATTTCTTTAATAAGGGAAGCCAACACGAACTTAGCTGCTCTGTCTTTTAAATTATGAAGGTCAATAACCAGAGTTTTGCCAGGTTCTAAATCTTTAAAAGGTATAGAAAAACCGCTATCCATTCGGCGGGAAATTATAGAGCGACATTCCTCCAGGGCAGTTTCCGTTCTCCTTAAGAAACGCTGGAAAGAAGATTTGTATAAACCGAGTGGTTGCGGGTCGTTCCCCTTTTCTTTCAACATACTCATTAGAGAGTTAAAGTTGGTAATATTTTCCTCCTCTTCAATTAATTTATTTACAGCATAGAGAGAGGCCCTGAAATTTTCATCCTGCAGGTCATCATCGGAGTAAAGATGCTCCAATAAATCCCTTTCTTTAATCTCCTTTAGGCTCCAGAGCATGACTTCGCTATTTAACCTACTGCTAAAAGGCGTGATTGATTCCTTGTTACTTACCACTCTACGAGGCACATAAAAACCTACTCTTTCAAAAGGTTGAGGCAATATATTTAAAGCTTCATACTCCCGGGCAACCTCGGGGGTTAGATTAATGTTCTCTTTATCCAACCACATTAAATCCTCACCTTTCAAATTGAAAATAATAGGGTTAATAAACATTTTATCGCCAGAGGGATGGGCTTCATTATATTTCTGGCATTCAGCCAAAAAGCTTTTGATAAAAAATAATAAATAGGAGGTTTTAGTAGCTACCCCGGTTATGCCATTTACATTAACATGGGCTCCATTAGTACCATCTAAGTAATCAAGGTTGACCATAGCTGGTGTGGAAGGTCCTCTGAAGCCATTTTGCAAAAAACCTGCTTTAAGGGGTTTCTTGATAGATTCAAAGGAATAGACTTTCATTAAATCCTTATTTTCAGCTAAATATACATAGGATTCTTCTCTTGGTGGTATAAGAATCAGCGGTTCAATGCGAGTAACTAAAACTTTAGCATAAAAATGACCTCGGGATTGAATTGGTAAATTATTTTCCGGTTTACCATCAAACCTGAGAACATCATCGGATATACTTGACAGGGTTGAACTACGAAACACCTCATCAACAATGCCGTAATAAACCACTTCCTCATCTTGATGGTGACAGACAACCTTTACCAGATTGGTCAGCTCTACCATTTTGTCCTGGGCAACCCAGAAGTAAAATTCAAAAGGGGTTGATTCTTTTCCTGCAGGTGAAGATAATCTACCTAAAAGGTTCAATTCCAGCCTCCTTCAATTTATTTTTAAAAAAATAATGCAAACTTAAAGGAGAATCAAATAAAGAATATAAATGTCTTTCAGCTTCTAACAGGGGAAGTAGGGTAGAGGATTGCCTGAAGTAATCTTTTAGAAGATAACGAATAGTAAAAAGAAATTTTGATACTTGGTTAATAAAATTAATTCCGACTTTTTTAAAAAGCTCTAAAGAAATTTCTACCCTTATTATTCCCTCATAGCCTGAGGTGTAATCACCATTCAATCTAATATACCAGGATGCCCGGGGAAAATCTGAGGTGGTAATCAGAAAAACACGGCTCCTGAAGCCTTCTTTCATCGTTATTAATTGATTATGTTTATTGGTATCTAAATAAAATTCTTTAATAGTTTTAACTACCCCCAGGATAGTTTGATTTTTAGAGTCAGTAAGGCCCTTGTTTAAAAGGCCGTCAATAATAATAAACTCAAAATTACAGTTTGCTAACAAAAGCTCCATTTTTTTCATTTCCTCGGTAATAAAATTGTAAAGCTGGAGTTTATTTGATTCATAATCACTACTAAGGTTTTTTTCCTCAATTCCATAACTCTTATAGGTGGAGTTCTCTGATGGACAGTTTACTTCCCGGGGAAGAACTAATACACGCTGAAGCTGATAATCTTCTCTCTCTAAATGACGATTTTTTAAACAAAGGCGAGCTGCTCCAATATGACCACCGAGCATAGGCCTTAATATTCCGTCTTTTCCTTGGAGCGGACTAAGATGCAACACTCTCATCGCACCATCTATAAAATGAACTTTTTTAGCCTCAACCCCACCTGAACCACTATCTATAAAAAGTATAAAATCATCAGTTAATTCTTCTAAAAAGGTGGTTTCACCTGAGTATATTAGCAACTCATCTTTCTGAGGAAGTACTATCTCCTGGTAGGCTGATGATATTAACATTACTTATTATCCTTTATATACTGCCTGTAAATATCGTTAGCTCTAAGCCCCTGCTTACTGGCAACCAGCTTGCAGGCTTCTTTCAGGGAATACTCTTTTAACAGGCTGTTGATAACTTCAGTGATATTTTGAGGTATTTCCCTGGTTACATCTACTCCACCGAGAAGAATAACCACTTCTCCTAAAAGTTCTTTTCTTTGAGAAATATCCAGATAAACCTCCTGCAGGCTTCCCCTGACAAACTCTTCAAACTTCTTGGTAAGTTCCCGAGCCACTACCGCAGGATGGTCAGGTCCAAACAGTTCTATAGCTTCCTGTAAAAAAGTAAGCACCCTTCTTTTGGACTCAAAAAAAATAGAGGTCATCTTTAACCCTTTTATTCTTCTAAAAAGCTCTACTCTTTCACTTTTCTTGCGAGGTGGAAAGTTAAGGAATATAAACTGTTCGGTACTTAACCCCGAAGGGATAAGGGAATTTATTACTGCCGATGCTCCAGGAACAAAAACCAGGGGAAACTGTTCTTTAATTGCTAATTGCACTAAAGATTCACCAGGGTCAGCAATCCCGGGTGTCCCTGCTTCACTTATAACGGCAATAGATTTGCCTTCTAACAACATTTCTTTAATTTTTCTCATTCTTAAATCTTGGTTACCCTCAAAAAAACTGATGGCTTTCTTTTGAACACCAAAATGGCTGAACAAAACCCGTGCACTTCGGGTATCTTCAGCATAAACCACCTCTACCTCTTTAAGCACCCTTAAAGCCCTTAAAGTTATATCCTCAAGGTTCCCAATGGGAGTGGACACTAAATAAATAGTGCCTTTATCCATAGAAATACCGATAGAAACAGAGTATATATACCAAAAAGATAAAAATAATTATTATCAAGAGCTTTCTTTATAAGCCATAAACTAAAATAACCGGTAACAAAAGAGATAATCACCCCTGCTATAATTGAAGGTTTTAAGAAAATAGGAGGCTCAGTCATTATTTCTAACAGGGAGCCCCCCCAGATAGCTACTATAGATAATAAGAGGGAAAACAGGAGCGCCTCTTTTCTTTTTAATCCCAAAAGTAACCCTCCGCTAATAGTGCTTCCCGAACGAGATATACCTGGAAGTATAGCCAGAGCCTGAAAAATACCTATTAATAGAGCTTTAATAGGCTTTATATTAACCATCTGAATATTTTTCTCCTGAATAAAATAAGAACTTATCAAAATAATTGAATTTATTAAAAAGAATAAGGGTAATAAGCCTTCCAGGTGAAAGATAGTTTCCAGAAAATCTTTAAAAAATATACCCACCATACCAGCTGGAATGGACCCGATAATTACCATCTTTAAAATTGGTAAAATACTATTTTTTGTAAGCACCTCTTTTAACTCCCTATAGAGAAAGAGTAAAACCGCTAAAGAGGTTCCTAAATGAAGGTAAACCTGCAGGGAAAGTATGGGCTCCTCCAGGTTTAAAAGGTGATAAAAGATAGTAATATGCCCGGAGCTACTTATGGGTAGGAATTCTGTTAATCCCTGCACTATTGCCAGAATGATAATTTTAACTGTTTCCGACACCGCTAACCTTTTTAAGAAAATCCTCAAAAATCATCTGAGAGAGAGTTTCCTCCATAATCCTTTCTGGATGCCATTGAACACCTATAATTTGAGCATTTCTACTCTCAAAAGCTTCTAATACATAATCGGTAGAATGCGCCCAGGGAAATAAACCTGGAGCTAAACGAGAAACTCCCTGATGATGGTAAGAGTTAACTATAAATGTTTCCAAATCATACTTTTTTCCAAAATAGCTATCGGTATTTAAGGTAACTTCGTGCATAACTCCACCGTTGTGGACCTGGTATCCCCTGCAGGGTAAATCTTTGAACAATTTTCCTCCCAAGAATACATTAATCATCTGATGTCCACGACATATTCCCAGTATAGGTAAATTCCTGGAATAAGCGATTCTAAGGAGAGAGAATTCTAATTCATCTCGGGCTTTAATAACACCTTCTACCTCGCCACATCCTTCCTCATAATGAGTTCCCTCTTCTACATCTCCACCACCGGTTAGCAGTAGCCCCTGAATAGAAACATTTTCCTCAACCTTCTGTTCGGGAAAGAAAGTAAGGAGTTCAAAATTATTTTTCACCCTCTTTAAGGCTTCAATATAAGGACTGATTTTTTCATAACTGCTCCCGGTAATTGCTATAAACTTAGACATCGGTAACCTCCCTTAAAAACCTGTTTTTGATTATATTTAATTGATTAGCTCTTAATTGGTTCATTAACTCTGGAATCTTAAAAGCAATATCACGAGCCAATAAACCTCTCTTTTCATATTCACCCGATAAGGTTTCCCCGACTGCTCCATGAAGATAAACAGCCAGCAGGATTGCTTCTTTTATGCTTACTCCCTGGGCTATAAAACCAGCAAGAATACCAGCCAGCACATCACCGGAGCCCGGGGTGGCCAGGGACACATTACCCACAGGGCATAAAAATATTTTGCCATCCGGAAAAGCTACAATGGTGGGATTACCTTTTAATAAAAGTAACAGGTTATTTTCCCTGGAGAAACTCCTAATTTCCTCAATAATTGTCCTTTTATCAAAATAATTAGTATTTTTTCCGGTAATAAGAGCATATTCTCCAAAATGAGGGGTTATAATGGTGGGAAACTTCCTCTTCTTCAATCTTTCCAGATTATCTCTCAATACCAGCAAAGCATCGCCATCAATTATTAAGGGCAGATGAGAATCATCAATGATTTTTTCAACTAACTGCAAGCTTCCCTTTTCTTTACCTAAACCGGGTCCAACCACCATTACCTGACATTTGGGCAGCAAATCGGTAATAGCAGTTAAATCTCCTATGGTTAAATAATTATCTTTAATTGAAGGTTCTGTTAAAACCACTTCGGGAACCCAGTTAGTCAGGGCACTTACAACAGTTTTAGGAACCAGGGAATAAATATATCCTCCACCTACTTTAAAAAAACCCAATGATACAAAAATTGGGGCACCCTGGTAATTAAAAGACCCTCCCACAAACAGCAAGCGGCCAAAAGACCCTTTGTGACTATCTTCTTTTCTAACTGGTAAATGACGACTTATCAGTGTTTCAGTTATTATTTTCGTGGAAAATCGTGAGGAGTTTACGGTTCCACCGAGGTTGGCAATAACTATTTCCCCGGATAATTCTCTTCCAGGATAAAACAGCAACCCTGGCTTTAAAGTTCCCATGGTAACGGTATAATCAGCTCTTACAGCCACCCCAAGTATATCTCCACTATCAGCGCTTACTCCACTTGGTATATCAACAGAAACCACCCGGGCAGAAGATTGGTTAATGACTTCTATGATTCCTTTATAATTAACTCTCACCTCATCTTTAAGACCTATGCCCAAAAGTGAATCTATTACAATATCAGAACCCAGAGTTCGTTCCATTGACTCTTGGCTTAAACTTTCAGAAAATATTTCTACTTTCAATCCTTCTTTATAACAAAGGTCTAAATTTTTCCGGGTTAAAGGAGTTGCTCTATCCCTTGAACCTGATAGGTAAATTTTAATATCCTGATATCCTTTATTAAATAAGTGCCTGGAAGCAACCAATCCATCCCCTCCATTATTCCCGGGTCCACACCAAAAAGTTATTTTTTTATGTTTAAGGGGTTCAATTTTACTGATAAATAAAGCCACTTCTTTACCAGCATTTTCCATCAAAGTATCTATAGTGGTTCCCTGTTCTTCTGTGAGAATCCTTTCATATTCCCTGACTTCTTCGGAATTTAATACCAGGTCAGACATCTTCAATCACCACCTGGGAAACAACCATATTTCCATCATGACTTAAACTTATGTGAATTTTATAGTTTTTAAAATGAGGGTTTAGAATAAGCACCTCCTCAGAAAACCTTATGGTGGGAGCTCCTTTAAGGTTTTCCAGCACTTCTATAGTATTAAACCTGAATCCCTTCCAATATCCTCCCATAGCTTTAATTAGTGCTTCTTTAATGGAAAACCTACCAGAAATATAGAGAATTGACTTACCAGATTCAGAATATTCTCCCATTTCTTTTTCGGAAAGGATGCGGGAGGGAAATCTATCACCACCCCTGTTTATAACCTCTTTTATTCTGTCTATGGAAACTATATCAATACCAATGCCTTTAATCATATTCTATTATTTTACCGTATGCGCTGTTGTATAATTATAATTATTTACCTGACTTTACCCTAAAAAATATACACTACACATCAG
>QLTX01000149.1 GCA_018725175.1 Candidatus Psychracetigena formicireducens | reverse complement strand
ATGTTGCCTCCTGACGTAGTATTTTTGCTCTCTTATCGCTCATAGAATTGACCTCCTTATTCTTTCTCGGAAGTCAATTCTAACTCAAATTTTCAAAGGACGTTTAATGTACTAAAAAGTGTCAACGATGGCTGAGACTTGTCATTTAATGACTTAAAAACGAGACTCTGGTTCGGGGTCCAGAGTGACAGGGGGTCACCCTCCCCTTTGTCCCCTCCCTTCCAGGAGTGGAAAATAATGAGATTACCACAGACCCTACGGGTCTTCGCAATGACCTTACAGCTCGGATCACCGCCAGGAGCCTTACAGGCTCTGGCGATGACACACACAAAAAGGACTGCCCCCAGGCTGTCCCCGATCTTATAATAAGTTTTTCATAAATCAACTAATGGTATAATTACTGTACTTATGCGTACTGATGGAAGAGATTATTTTGAAGCCCGACCGGTGATAATTCAGCCAAATTATCTTAAATACAGTTACGGTTCTGCTCTGATTGAAGTAGGGGACACCAGGGTAATTTGCACTGCCACCATAGAAAACAGGGTACCCTTTTTTCTTAAAGGCAGCGGCAGCGGTTGGATTACCGCTGAATATGGAATGCTTCCTGGCTCTACCAAAGAAAGAATACCCCGAGAAATTTACCGTCCTTCAGGAAGAACCCAGGAAATCCAGCGCTTGATAGGTAGGTCCCTTAGAGCAGCGGTGGAACTTAATAATCTAGGAGAATACAGTATTACTATTGACTGCGACATCCTGCAGGCTGATGGCGGTACCCGAACCGCCTCCGTTACCGGGGGATATGTGGCTTTAGCCATTGCCCTTAGTAAAATGCGTAAACAAGGTCTTATTTCCTTAGCCCAGGGACCAGGGTTCTTACCCATTAAAGAACCGGTAGCTGCCATAAGTGTGGGGATGATAAAAAACAAAAAAATGGTGGATTTAAACTATCTGGAAGACTCTAAAGCAGAAGTTGACTTTAACCTGGTGATGACCCCCTCAGGAAAAATTGTGGAACTTCAGGGTACCGGTGAAAACCAGGTTTTCAACCGTGAAGATGTTAACGATTTTATGATGATGGGTTTCCAGGCTTTGAAAAAGCACTTTAAAGCTCAGCAAGAAGCTCTCCATAGCGTGGGAATATAAAAAATAATTGACCTACAATTCGCTGCTGATTGCCACTTCCAACCCTGGCAAATTGACCGAAATTAACTACCTCTTAAAGGAACTTCTAATAAACCCCTACCAGAAAGCTAACCTGAAAATCCTTTCTTATCAGGATTTTCCACCAGTAGAAGAAATAGAAGAGAGTAGCATTTCCTACCAGGAAAATGCTGTCAAGAAAGCTCTGTTATCAGCGAAAAGATTTAACCTACCTTCCTTAGCTGATGACTCAGGCTTGGAAGTTGAAGCTCTCGGGGGAAAGCCAGGCGTTAATTCCCGCTATTTTGGAGGAGAAATATCCTTTAAGGAAAAAAGAGAACTCCTGCTTAAATTACTCTCAGGAGTACCTTTTACCGATAGAATTGCCCGTTTTGTCTGTGTTGCCGTGCTGGCATTACCCCGGGGAGAACTGTTTATCAGCCGGGGAGAGGTTTATGGCTGTATAAACCAGGAAGAAAGAGGAGAAACGGGTTTTGGTTATGACCCAATTTTTTACTACCCTCAACTTAACCACACCTTTGGAGAATTAGAGGATTGGGAAAAAAACCAGATTTCCCACCGAGCCAAAGCCCTGGAAGCTTTAATACCTAAGATACTACCCTTATTTTAGGGTTATGGTCTTCTCCATTTAATCCGTGTACTTCAGCACCTACTTCTAAAAATTCCTGTATATATTCAATAACCTCTAGCGTAATCCTCTCCCCATAAGAGATTACCGGTAATCCAGGAGGATAAGGGGTTACCATTTGAGCAGAAACTCTTCCCAGCGAAGATAGTAATTCCACCGATTCGCTGGAACTTTTCAAAGCCTCTTCAGGAGTGAGTTCTTGAGGGGGAAGTGGCGGAGGGTGGGGATAGGTTATCGGCTTAGTAGTATTTCTATATCTAGTAGCCAAAATTTCAAAAGCCTTTTTAACTTCTTTCATTCTGCTTAAATCTTCACCGATAGTTATAAAGAGAAGAACTTTTTTATGGTCAGCTAACTCAGGTTCAATTTTCAGCTCTCTGCCGAGAATTTTGTCAGCTTCATAACCGTTAAGACCAATTCCGTTCACCATTATAGTTAATTTGGTCGGGTCCATATCGGCAATAGCTTTAGAGGTTTTAGCCTTTTCGTTGGTATAAACCTGAAGGCCTGATATTGAGTTAATCTCGTTTCTTAACCATTCTGCACAGGCAATGGCTTGAGATAAAAGTTCATAGCCCTGCGTTGCCATCTGCATCCTGGCAGCATCCAGGCTCATAAGCAATAAGCAGCTGGGGCTGGAAGACTCCAGGATATTCAAGTAGCTGTTAAGTTTGTAAGCATCGATTTTCCCTTTCTTAAGGTGTAGCAGGGAACTTTGAGTAAAAGAACTGAGTGTTTTATGTGTGCTATGTAATACTAAATCAGCCCCATACTCAATTGCTGATGGCGGAAGTTGAGGGTGAAAAGGGTAATGAGCTCCATGAGCTTCATCAACTAAGATGGGTAAATTATATCGGTGAGTGATATCTATAAACTCTTTGATATAAGTGGAAAACCCGTAATAATTGGGTGAAGTAAGAATAACCCCCTTTATGGAAGTATCTTTTTTCAGAGCATCTTCTAACTGCTGTGGGAGAGGAAAAGTGATCATACCAAGGTTTTGGTCGTATAGTGGTTGAAGGTAAGTAGGTATCAAACCTCCCAAAGCCAGGGCACCATAAACTGAACGGTGAGCATTCCTGGTAACCAGTACTTTTTCTCCCCGGTTAGCCATAGTAAGCATAGCTGCCTGGTTACCTACTGTAGAACCATTAATAAGAAAAAAGGTCTGGTCAACCTTATATAAATCTGCAGCTAAATCTTGAGCTTCTTTAAGTATGCCTGTGGGGCTGTTAAGATTAGCTACTCCATCAACTTCGGTTAAATCATAGGGAAATACTTTATCGCCTAAAATACTTTTCAATAAAGGATGAATCCCCTGTCCCTGTTTATGACCAGGCATATGAAAGGGAAGCCTGTTTTCTTGAACATATTTTATTAATCCATCAATATATGGTGTTCTGGATTGGTCAGGTTTGTGCATAAATAAAATTGTATCATAACTGAAAGGTTAGAGTTCGCCATATTTCGCCAGTAAAGACAATTACATGTCTCCGTAAGGGATGAAATCCCGAAGCAGTCTCATATTTTGACCATTGTCTCTGATTATATGAAAGCACCTTAGAACAACCGACAGTTTATACTGTTAGTAAGAATAAGGAGGTACTACCAT
>QLTX01000148.1 GCA_018725175.1 Candidatus Psychracetigena formicireducens | reverse complement strand
ATTTATCGGATAATTCCCTCATCATCCTTTGAAAATCCTGTCTATTTTTTTCATCTTCTTCATCAGTAAGACTACTAAAATCCTCAACTATTACAGGTTTTACAAATTCTTTCTTTTTTTCCTTTATTTCAGTAGTAAAATCAGTAGCGTTTAAAAATGTAGAGGGCAATTTTATAAATCGCCTTTCAGTATAGTCAATTTTACACTGTTCAGCATATTTTTGCGTATGATTTAATATCTGTTCAGGTGTTATTTCTTGTTTTAATAAAGAGCAATATGTTTTAACCGCTCTCTTCCTATCCTCTTTTCTAGGGTATATATTCCAAAATGTATCAAAATCATTAGATATATTAACTTTACTTAACTTAACTTTACTTAACTTAACTTTACTTAACTTAACTTGGGTTGCAAAATTGCTACCATCTGGTTGCGGTTTGGTTGTCAGTTGGTTGTCATCTAATGGTTTTTCATTTTCATCGCTATTTTTTGTATTTTTAATTTGATAAACCCTTACCCTATCCGATTCAGATTGATATTTTTCCCAGTTAATAATATGTATTAACCCTTTTTTATCAACGCTTATTCTTTTACTTATTACACATTTACTAATCGTTTGATTCAATAATTTCTCGCTAATGTTTAATATCCCCGCCAGACGAATTCTTGAAATAGCCTGCGTTTCATTAGATGATATAATGCCAGGGATACGGCACTTTGCAGAATAAATAATTAAATCATACCAAACTCCTCGTTCATCTGCTTCTAAATCTTCCCTTATAGAACCATCAATACATTCACTTACCCAGAATTTTACCCAACTTCTTTTCCAACCGCGTGGCATTTAAAGTCTCCTTTTATCTATATTTTTACACATTGTTATTTTACATTATTTATTGTAAGTAGTCAATATTTATTTGTAAATATTTTGTACGTATGAATGTATCATATCTATATCTATATCTATATCTATTCTTATCTTATCTTATCTTATCTTATCTTATCTACCAAGCATATTTCACATTAAAAATATACATTAAATATACAAAGATTATGGTATAGAATTTAGATTGACTTCTCCCGAGGTTTTGAAAAGTAAACTATGCTGGAAGTCGTCCCACGGAATTAAGCGACCTTCTGTCCTATAAAAAAGTTGCCCTGCTGTGTTTCTTGTTTCACCATATCCCCTAGGATAATTTTCAGGTTTCTGTATAGCTTTTAATGTAAAACATCGGCAAATAAATCCGTTTTCAAAATCCCCCATGCTATACACTATCCAATCTGCTTCTGAGTAAAAACCCCATCCTGGAGTTCCTGTATTACAGTTGGAAATTGTCTCGAAGAAAATTGAAGGCCATTTCTTGCGTTGCGTTTTAAGGGAGAGGCTGATATTCTCTTTCCCGTTATCTAATATAATATCTATATCTCTTTTCTTCTACAGGGTCTCGTAAACAATATTTCCAGCATTAAACCGTATAAACACCGAATCATTGCCCCTGCTATTCAGCCAAGGCTTGAAAATTTGGTTATAGAATTTCTCCTCTAAATTCAAATCGTCTTCAAACTGTCCCATTTTACAACTCCAAATATATCCCAACCATCTCTTTTTTCACGCCCAAACATATCTAATTTCCTTCCGACACATAGGGCGTCCACCATCTCATAGAATTGTTCAGGCTTCCGGCTATGTTCTCTGCGATCTTCCCGAATAATGTCTCTGTGTGTATTATCATTACTCAGAAGAGGCTTTCCCTTTATACCCACAAGGCAAAACTCACACTGTAGCCGAAACAACTTGCCGATCCCCATCTTACCCTTATCCCACACAAGCGTATTTCTGTATTCAAAACCCCACAGATCCAAAAGCTCTTTTGCATCCCAGATAAACTTGTGGGTTGTCCAAAGAAATAAAATACAATCGGTTGCACTTGGAATGTCCATCTGTTCCAGTTCTTCATTTGCCATTTCAGGATAAGCGGGTGCGCCCCGAAAACCCTCAGGATCATAAGTACTATTATAATTCCAGGGAGGGTCTATGACGATAACTTCGTATTTGCCGCTTGGAAGCTCTATAACTCCCGCCTCGATAGCTTCTTTTTGTTGCTTGACCTCCTGTTGATGCTTCTCGATTTTTATTTTCATTTCAGCTTCATGCACAGTGACCTTACCACGTTCAATTTGAGGCAGCAGTTCAGGTGCTTCACGCTCGATGGCTTTGACGCTTTGGATCATTCTTTCCGATACATTCAACATTCTAGCGGCCTCGGGTTGGGGAACAACCTTCCGCAAATTTGCGGAAGGTTCCAAATCTGTTCGTTCACCCTGCCTCATATCTGCCAGCCTTGCAGCTATAACTGCCCTTCTACTTTAATTTAGACCTAACCTCAAAGGCTTGCTCAAAATTTATCGCGTTTAGAAACTTACTTTTAATTCCCTCATGTGGAGGAAAAGCACCACCATAACCAAATACTCTTCTCGCCTTAGCAACCATTTCAAGATATTCCACTGTCCAATAGGGAGAAACATAAGTATTTTTGTATCTGGGTTCAAGTGGTTCGTATCTCATTGGATAACTCACTACATCCCAATCTGCTAAATCTCGCAAGCGATTTAGGAATGTCTCCGGTGTGTCTTTCTCAAATGGGTTGTTGTATAAACAATAAACTAATATTTTTCTTCCGTTAAAACCGGAATTCTTTAATAAATCAGTAGCTCTTTTAAGAGACTGCCTTATTTTTATAGTGTCATATGCTAATCGAATTATGGAAATTTTTAAATTTTTCAATGCTAATACAACTTTCAAATTTATTAATCGTGCATCTATCCCTTGATTAAAATCCACTTCTAAATTAGATTCTTCTAAGTCTTGAAAAATATCTTTCCAATAAGGAGAAGCTAAGATATTATTGTCCCATAGGACAACTTTTTTATGCCCTGGATAAATTAAGTGCTTTATAGATTTTTGTGGATTAAATTCAGGTTCTAATATCTTAACTGAGCAAAAAGGACAATTTCTTATGCAACCTCTTGAGGAAAAAATTATGCTCGCCTTCCATTCAGGAATAAGTGAGTAATCTGGCAAAATATTATCTGCTTCATAGAACAAGCCTTTATGGATTTCTATTCTATCTTTAAAAGCTTCTTTTAAATGATTTTCACATAAAGAAGCATAAATTCCTCCTACCACGATTTCTACTTTATTGTATCTTTGGCTGTAGTACTGGGTAATTTCGTGAACAGACTCCCAAGCATAGGTAAAGAGACTAGTGATATAAATTTTATCTGGGAAAAATCCATCGCTATCAAAACCCCTCACAAGTTTGACTATATCACCTTTTTCTTTATGATATGCACCAAGCTTAAGCAGACCGAGTGGTGGGTAGGAGGTGTGATATTTTTTAGATTTCTGAGGTTCGACTAATA
>QLTX01000147.1 GCA_018725175.1 Candidatus Psychracetigena formicireducens | reverse complement strand
CACCCCCGGTGATATATGCCGAATTAATGGTAGGGGCTCCCAAAACCATCATATTTTATAACCATTATGATGTTCAGCCGGTTGACCCGCTCCCTGAATGGAAATCACCTCCTTTTAAGGCGGAAATTCGTGAAGGTAAGATTTTTGCCCGGGGGATAGCCGATAACAAGGGAAACATTATGAGCCGCTTACTGGCTGTAGAAAGTTACTTGCAGGGAACAGGGACCCTTCCAGTTAATATTAAGTGGGTTTTAGAGGGCGAAGAAGAGATAGGTTCCCTGCACCTGGAAGAATTTGTCAGGGAAAATCAACAACTCCTGCAAGGAGAGGGAATTATCTGGGAATCTGGAAGCCGCGATGCTCGTGGAAGGCCGGTAATCAGCTTTGGCTGTAAAGGTATTCTTTATGTTGAATTAATAGCCCGTAATGCCCGCAGAGACCTTCATTCCGCTTATGCTTCCATCGTAGAGAACCCTGCATGGCGACTCCTTAATGCCCTTAAGTGCCTTAAAGATATTCTCAGCGATAAAATCCTTATTCCTGGCTTTTACGATGAAGTTTTACCTCCAACCAAGGAAGAATTGCAGATGTTAGATAAGTTTCCCTTTGAAGAAGGAAGTTTTAAAGAAGAAATGGGGATAACCAAATTTCTGGGTGGTTTATCGGGTTTGGAATTAAAGAAAAAACTGCTGTATGAACCCACCTGTAATATCTGCGGGATAGCTTCCGGTTATAGCGGTCCTGGCTCTAAGACAGTCTTACCTCATAAAGCCGAAGCTAAAATTGATTTCAGGCTGGTCCCTAACCAGAAGGCGCAGGGTTTATTTGAGAAGATGAAAACTCATTTAACCAACAGTGGTTTTGGAGATATTGAAGTCATTCCTTATGGCTTGGAAGACCCCGCTCAAACCCCGGTAGAAAGCGGGCTTAAAGAGGTGGTAGTTGATACCGCCAGGGATATCTGGGGAGTTGACCCTCTCTTAAGCCCACGCATGGCAGGTACTGGACCCATGGCAGTTTTCTCCAAACATTTGAATCTACCGATTGTTGAGGGTATAGGGGTGGGTAACTTTAGTTCTGCAGTGCATGCTCCCAATGAGAACTGCCTGGTAGAAGATTATTTTAAAGTAGTTAACTGGGTTATAAAGATACTTCAGAGAATATAAAAGTTCATAAGGGTGTTCAGACAGTTTTTCTATTTCCTCTTTCCAGGAAGTTAATGCTCCCTGTAATTTTCCCCTTCAAAGGGAGGGTTAGAGTCGGTAAATAAATCGTTTTATTTTTTTCCTAAAACTTCCCTGGGTTAACCTTAACCCAACATTATTAAATATTCCCTTATTACAAGGGATTTCCACCTTATAGTAGTCATCAGATTAATAATTTAACCAATATTTGGTGCTATAATGGATTTAAGCATATTTTTAATGCGTGGAGGCTTAATTTATTAATTAAAAACCTCCGCGAGTGAAAGATGTCCAATACACCTGATTTTATTAAATATAATAGGAGGTGAGTTAAATGAATAAAATTATTGCCGAAGTAAGCATCATCCCTCTGGGGCTGGGAACCTCTTTAAGTAGTTTGGTGGCTGAAGGGGTAAAGGTTCTGAAGGAGTGTGGTTTGAAATACCAACTTACCTCTATGGGAACCATTATTGAAGGAAGTTGGGGAGAAGTGATGGATACTATTCAGAAAATGCATGAAAAAATGTTTGAGAGTGGGGCTTTGCGGGTGTCTACTTCCCTAAAAATAGATGACCGAAGGGATGGCAGGGAGGTATCTATGGAGAGAAAAGTGATAGCAGTAGAGGAAAAGCTATCTTGAACAGCCAATATCCCAATATAACCTGTTTTGGGGGTACCAAAATGATTGGGGGCAACCAGTTTTTCCTGCAGGATGAGGGTGCTCGGATAATATTGGATTTTGGCATCCCCTTTAAAATTCGCGAAAATTACTTTGAAGAGTTCCTAAAACCTCGTACTTCTGCGGGCTTAGAAGATTACTTGAAAACCGGTCTAATACCTCCAATTGAAGGAATTTACCGCAATGACCTGCTTCAAATTCACCAGATAATTAGAGGTGGTGGCCTTCCCTTACACCAGCAACCAGCTTATGATTTACTGCTTCTATCTCATGCCCATGTTGACCATGGTGGATATATACCACTATTAGACCCCCGCATTACTGTCGCTTGTAGCCAGATGACCGGGACCATTCTTAAAGTAATGTCCATTGTAGGGCAGGCAGGACTGGAAAAAGATTACCTGGAGTTTCGGGTAAGGTCAGAGGAAGGGAAAATGTCTAAAAACAAGGCAGAGAAGAGAATTGAAAGAAGTTTTCATTTATACGATAAGGAAAATCCCTTTTTCAGAGAAGGAAAAGTTTTAGCCCACCCGGTTGACCATTCCATTCCCGGAGCAGCCGCTTATATTATCCGAACCTCCAAAGGATTGGTAGTTTATACCGGTGATTTCCGGGTTCACGGAATTAGAAAAGAAGATACTTTTAATTTTATTTCGCTGGTGGAAAAGCTTAGATTATCCGGTGAAAAAGTTTTAGCTCTGCTTATTGAAGGAACTACTCTTCAGCGGGAAGATGTATCCGGACATTATAGCGAAGACGATGTTAAAACCTCTTTATATGCCTTGATGAAATCCCATCACTCGGGTTTAATCATAGTAGATTTTGGTCCCCGAAATGTGGAGAGGCTGGTTTTAACCATAGAAGCAGCTCAAAGTGCGGGGCGAAAAGTCTTATTAAGGCTACCCGATGCTTACCTTCTTAGAGAAATCAACCTGATTGACCCCGCTATTCCCGGTCCTTCTCATCCGGAAGTAGATATTCTCCTGGAAAGAAGAAGTACCGAGCCCAAAAAATGGGAAAGAGAAATTATTACCGAATATAAAAATAAACTGATAACTCCCTTTGAACTCAGAAAAAATCCTGACCAATATGTGGTATTATTCAGTTTTTTTGATATTAACGAGGTGATAGATTTTAATTTAAACCAAGGTGTCTATATTTATTCTTCTTCTGAGGCTTACACGGAAGAGCAGAAATTTGATATTAAGCGTCTGCGTAACTGGTTGAAGCTTTTTAATTTTGAGTTTATTGGCGACCCGGAAAATAAAACTCATAATTTACCTTTACATGTCACCGGGCACGCTTACCCTGACACTATCAGGGAGGTAGTTGAGAGGATCAAGCCAGAAATTCTTATACCCATTCACACAGAAACACCGGAAAAATTTATAGATATTGCTCCTTTTGCTAAGGTTTTGCTACCGGTTTTAGGGGAGACGCTGTACCTGTCACCCCGTGCTTGACACGGGGTCTCCTCTTTTAATGTTTAATTCACAAATACCACCAAATCGTTGACACTTTTGGAGACATTAAGAAGTCTCACCAAGCGTTGACACAT
>QLTX01000146.1 GCA_018725175.1 Candidatus Psychracetigena formicireducens | reverse complement strand
AGATAGGGAAGGAAAAAGAAATTATTGCTATACCATCAATAAAGATGGAAATATAGAGACAGGTTTAATAAAAAGCCCCGAAATGACCAGGAAAAGTTCTGAGGTTATAAAGGTAATCCTTGATAATAAAGAAAATATTATCTGTACTCCCGACCATAAATTTATGCTAAGAGATGGAAGTTATGTTAGGGCAGATAATTTAAAAAGCAGCGATAGTATCATGCCATTAAGAAGAAAAATTTCTAAAATAGAAGGTAGAATAACTATAAAAGGATATGAAATGATTTACAATCCTAAAGGAAATAAATGGATATTTACTCATATACTTGCAGATGATTACAATATTAAGAACAGAAATTATAAAGAAAGTGCTGGGGAACACAAACACCATATTGATTTTAATAAACTGAACAACAATCCTGAAAATATTCAAAGAATGTCTAATGGCGAACATTTAAAATTACATGAAGAAATTCTTGAGAAGACAATCCACAGAGAAGATATTAAGCAAAAATGTAAAGAGATTCATCAAGATTCTAAATTTAAAAAGAGAATGAGTAAAATTATGTCAACTCCCGAAATGAAAAAAATGCTGTCTAATAGAGCAAAGAGGCAATGGCAGGATGAGAAGTATAAAAATTACATGGCGAAAAAATATAAGGAATTTTATGAAAGTAATGATAATTATAGAAAAGAATCTCTTAAACGATTAGACGAAGCGCAAAAAAAGTGTTGGGCAGAAGAAAAAAATAGACAATTACAATCAGAAAGAGTTAGAAAATTTTTTGAGGAATATCCTGAAGCCAGAGAGGTACTAAGTAAGACAGCAGAAGAACAGTGGAAAGATACCGAACTAAGGAAATGGAGAAGCAATAAAACCGAAAAACAATGGACTAAGGAATTTAGAAAAAAGAGAAAGAAAGCATATAATGAAACCTACTTTAAATGTACAATAAATTTTATGAAGCAAATATTGGAAAATAATGGAGATTTAGAAGAATATAATAAAAAGAGAGTTAAATCCCGAAATAAAAATTTACTCAAGAAGGAAACATTTATTGAAAGGTTTTTTAATAACGATGAAAGTTTAATGTTTGAAGCGGTTGAAAACTACAATCATAAAATTAAAAAAATAGTAAAACTTAAACAAAAAATAGATGTTTATGATTTAGAAGTTGAAGGAACTCATAATTTTGCACTTGCATCCGGTGTGTTTGTTCATAATTCGGCAAAACAGGGGCGCGACCGACGTTTTCAGGCAATTTTGCCGCTTAAAGGAAAAATAATAAATGTAGAGAAGGCGAGGCTTGACAAGGTTCTCAGCAATAAAGAGATTGGGGTATTAATTACCGCTATAGGAGCAGGAATTGCCGATGAATTTGATTTTGAGAAGGTAAGATATCGTAAGATAATTATAATGACTGATGCAGATGTGGATGGAGCGCATATCAGAACCTTGCTCTTAACCTTCTTTTATCGTCAAATGTCTATCTTATTAAAAGAGGGCTGCATCTACATTGCGCGTCCACCATTGTATAAGGTAAAAAAAGGTAAGAGCGAAAGATACATAGAAAATGATGATGATTTTGACAGATTTATCCTTGATACTGGGCTGAATGGAGCGACGCTTGTGCAGTTATCAGGCAATCATGTTTTTTCAAAGGCTGAGTTGCGGGAAATTATCGCCGATCTGGTAGCATTGGAAAGACTTTCCACCGTTGTTAGAAGGAAAGGTTTTGAATTTAATGATTATCTTCGTATGAGAGATGAGCAGACAAAGAAGCTTCCTCTCTACTGGATTAAGACCGAAGTAGGTGGAACATATCTTTATAGCGAGAAGGAGCTGGCGGCAATTGAGGAGAACAAAGATGACCTTTCAATAATTGAGTTTGCTGAGCACAGGGAGATTGAGGAAGCATTGAAAAGAGTGGAGAAAAAGGGTATTGACATTGCTCCACTTATCCATTCTAAGAAGGAGCAGATTCCACTTTATAAGATGACAGTAAATGGGAAAGAGTATTTTCTGTGCACTTTTGCCGATATTATTGCCAGGATACGAGAAATCGGTCGGTCAGAGATGGCAATTCAGCGGTATAAAGGATTAGGGGAGATGAATCCGACGCAGTTGTGGGAAACAACAATGAATCCAGAACACCGCACCATTTCTCAAGTGAGACTTGAGGATGCAGCAGAGGCAGAAAACATTTTCACCACCCTGATGGGAGAACAGGTAGAGCCGCGCCGCCAGTTTATTCAGAAACATGCTCCCGAGGTAAAAAACCTTGATTTTTAAAAAAATGGAGAAAAATGGCTATACAAGAAAAATCTAAAGTAGTGCCGGTTTACATTGAAGATGAGATGAAAGCGTCTTATCTTGATTATGCAATGAGTGTCATCGTGGGAAGAGCGCTTCCTGATGTCCGAGACGGGCTTAAGCCAGTGCATCGGCGAATACTGTATGCAATGCAGGATTTAGGGATGGCGAGTAATCGTGCCTATAAGAAATCGGCGCGTGTGGTTGGGGAGGTTCTTGGAAAGTATCATCCACATGGGGATACTGCCGTCTATGACTCTATGGTAAGAATGGCACAGAATTTTTCCTGTCGTTATCCGATGATTGATGGTCAAGGGAACTTTGGCTCTGTAGATGGAGATGCTGCCGCAGCAATGCGTTATACAGAGGTGAGAATGTCTCCGTTGAGCGAGGCACTCCTTGCTGACATAGAGATGGAGACGGTTGATTTTACCCCTAACTTTGATGGCACACTTCAGGAGCCAAAATTTCTTCCTGCGCGTATTCCAAATTTGCTGGTGAACGGCACCTCTGGAATTGCCGTGGGCGTGGCTACCAACATCCCTCCTCATAACCTATCCGAGGTTGTAGATGGAGTGGTGAGATTAATTGATGAGCCTGAAGTGAGCATTGATGAGTTAGGGGAAGTAGTTACCGGGCCTGACTTTCCTGCCGGCGGTATCATCTTTGGAAAAAGTGGAATAAAAGATGCCTATGCAACTGGAAAAGGGCAGATTAAGCTCTGGGGACGTGCTTCAATAGATGAGATAGAAGGCGGAAAAGAAAGAATCATCGTTACCGAAATTCCATATCAGGTAAATAAAGCAAATCTTCTGATGGACATTGCTTCCCTGATGAAAGAAAAGAAAATTGAGGGAATTTCAGCACTGCGAGATGAATCGGACAAGGATGGCATGCGCATTGTGATAGAGCTTCGTCGCGGTGAGAATGGTGAGATTGTGCTCAATAAGCTGTATAAACATACGCAGATGCAGTCGTTTATCGGTGTTAATATGCTGGCTATCTGTGATGGTCGTCCTCGCCTGCTGAATCTTAAAGAATGCCTTGAACTGTATCTTAAACACCGACAGGAAGTCGTGCGGCGGCGCACTCAATATGAACTCTCCAGGGCTGAAAAGAGAGCGCATCTCCTGGAAGGACTGAGAATTGCGCTGGACAATCTTGACGCTGTAGTTAAAACAATTAAAGAGTCCGCTGCT
>QLTX01000145.1 GCA_018725175.1 Candidatus Psychracetigena formicireducens | reverse complement strand
GGTATGGTAGGAGGGACTCTTGGTTCTCTAGGAGCGATAGGAGGAAATATTGGTGGTCTAGTAACTATAGGAGGGACTCTTGGTTCTCTAGGAGCGATAGGAGGAACTATTGGAGTAGGTATAGCGGGTATAGCTGGAAAACCTCTAACTGGAGCAGGTATAACTGGAAAAGGTCTAGTTGGTATAGCTGGAACTGGAAAAGGTATAGCTGGAGAAGGTGTAACTGCCCCACCTCCATTAAATTCTTCCCATAAAGAGGGACGCATAATTAAACCTCCTATTTATCTTAAACTGGTAATTTCCTCAGCTAATAAAGTTATAAAGTTAACCCCCGGTTGTAAAACAGTATCAAAACGAGCTACTAACTCCCCAATACCTACTGAATCTAATAGATAAGAATAATCAAGATTAGTATCAAAGTCTAAGACTCCTTCACCTGTTAAAACTCCTTCAACACCAAAAGTTCCCTTATTTAAAGCTTGTAAAGAACTAAATCGTAAGGTGTTATATAAATGGTCGTTACCAGAGATTAAAGAAAGTTGATTAATCATAGCGTCATTACGAGTATCACCAGCCTGCGCCTTAACAAATACTCTTCTGTAAACCTTATTCACAGGCATGATTATGTCAAAATCCGAGGTTGTAGCAGTCATCTGTCTCTGTAATGTAAATAATCTTCTAATATTTCCTGACGGTAAAGCATCAGGAACTTCAATAACATGTGTTCGAACTATAAGTGCTGATAGAGAACCAGCTCCGCCTACCACTAAATCAGTTAAATCCCCGATAGAAAGTAATAATTTCAGTGTGCTAAGCTCCCTTGTATCTAAAAACATCAAGTCTTTACTTACTGTATCTAAAGGATCAAGGTCTATTCTAGTGAAAGCACGAAATGGAGTATTAGTCTGAATTCCTACTCCCGCTAAAGGTGTTACTATAGGAGCAGTCTTACCCTCGACCACATTTAATGTCCTCAACATAGTATTAGGGAGCACCCAGGTGGGTGTGCCGTCATCTAATAACTGCACTCTTCTAATCAACCCGAAAGGTTGCTCATCTCTCAGAGCTGTGCCAGCGGTAGTAATACTAACTAAGCCAAAAAGGTCTATTAGAATACTTTTTAAAACACTTCCTACAGGTATATCTATTATCACATCACTGTTAGGAAGGAGACTGGTAACAGGCAAACTTCTTATTGTCTCTTTCATAATTTTCTCCTTATTTCCAATAACTTAAGTGTAAACTATATTCTTTAAGGCGTCTACACGTTGGACAATCGCTAATACAATTAGCACAATTAGTGCAATTTCAACATACTTTTTAACATTGATATTCATTTTTCTATGAATACCTCCTAGGAAAGTTTTAAGTTAGTTTAAACTAACTTTAAGATATTATACCATAAAAACTTAATAATATCAACTAAATAGTTATTAAAATTAAGATTTTATAATGAATAATTTATATATTTATATTTATCCAAAGAAGGGACTTTTTTAGCTTCCAGAGGGGGTAAAATTTTATTAAGGTATTCGATATCTCGTGGTTCTATGATGTTAAACACATAAAAATCTGAAGCTTGAGAGGTAACCAGACGGTGGACTTCAAATGGTCGTCTACTGGTGAAGACTAAGTTAATCCTTCTAATCCTCCCATATTTAACTATCTTCTGAAGATCTTCAGAGATATAAGCAGGTGAACAAAAGAAATCAATTTCATCAATCAGTAACCAACAGTTGCCAATAGTAAAAATCATTTTCAACAATTTTTCTATCTCATAGTCAAGCTCGGTACTGGTATAAACAATTCTAAACTGGGGTTTAGTAATTTCAGTAAGGAAGCTATCTAGTGAAGATATAGGTTCACCCTCACCCGAACATTGAGCCATAGGGTCAATAATTATCAAGCGAGTAGCTTTCTTTAGTAAGTTTTTAGCTAATGTAGTTTTACCCTGTCCCTTCCTACCAAAAATAACAATCTGTTTCCATTCCATTTTATTAGTCTTTAGTCATTAGTCTAGAGTCAAGAGTCTAGAGTCTAGAGTCTAGAGTCATGACTTGAGACTTGAGACTTGAGACTCTGTTTTTTCTATGCATTCAAGAATATGCCAGCTGTAGATTAGAATAATAGAGACTAATTCAGGTTTATCTGAAATGTAAGCAGGTAGATAACGGTCTATCAGTTGTTTATAAGCCGGAACTAATACCTTTGCCTTATAATTATCCAGCTCATATTTTTTGTTTTTGAGTAGGTAGCTGATTACAAAAAAAGGTATCTTCGCTATTAAAACGACGGCATCATCAGGAATCTCTAACTTTTCTGGAGTTATCTCTTCGAGTCCTTTTTTCCTTCTACCCCTTTTCTTTTTTTCAGGCTCCTCTTCTTTAAGGATACCAATCAGTTTACCAATATCCTCAGTTTTTAAACCTTCAGCTGGTTTGGTATCTTCTACAGGTTTAACTCCTTCAGGAGATTTGATTTCTGTAACTTCTTCAGGGGGTTTTATTTCTTCAACTTTTGGATTCACTGTAATCTCCTTTTTCCACCATAACTAACTCACTATTACAAACAGGACAGAACTCCCCTGTTTTTTCAGTTTCACCCCACCAGTCTAATAATTCATTTTTTATTTTACTGATATGATAGAAAGCCTCACAACTATTACAATACCGTAAATCTGTAGGTTTACCAATTTTTACTGTCATATAGTTTAACTCCTTTTAGTTATTAATATTTGATATATAATTATACCTTAAACTTATAAGTATTTACAAGTTTTTTCCAAAATTACCGATCAGATTAAGGATAAGTTTTAGTTGATTATTAGTAATTTTCATTCTATACAGACTTAACTCGGTTACATCAACATCATTAATAATTAAATAAATCGCTGGAATTTCTGAATTATCACTACCAATTATTTCTACTAATTCTTCTAAATCTACTGTCTTTAATTTAACACCCATAATTCACCTCACTTAATTTATTAGTCAAGAGTCTAGAGTCATGACTTGAGACTCCAGACTCTTGACTCTAGACTTACCTATTTACTGGTTTTTTCTTGAAAATTTATAAAAAACCAGAGCAGGGCATACATAGACATACTATTAACCCTGTAAGGTAAAAGAAGGCTAACTGTCTCAGTAGGTTTATGAACTAACTCTATTTGCCAGCCTCCATAAATAGAGTTATAATCTAACTGGTAAGTTTCCCCTTTCTTAAAATACTTTCTTGCTAACTCAAAAGCTTGCTCCACATGTTTTTTAGTAGTTTTTTCAGCCATTTTTCACCTCTTTAATTGGTTTATCCATTTAATCCTCTAACTCTAAAAGTTTTTGTTTATGATACCGTAAAGTTTCCAATACAGTAGCCTCTTCCATAAGCGATAACTCAATAAAAACTATTTTCAACACCTCTTTAATTTGAGCGATGCTTATAGATATTTTCTGTCCTTCTATTAAACTCACCTTAACTGCTAACTCGTGCTGATTTATTCTCACTTTTTCACCTCTCTTAAATTAGTCTTACTAAACTTTTTTA
>QLTX01000144.1 GCA_018725175.1 Candidatus Psychracetigena formicireducens | reverse complement strand
TGTGGATATGAGTATTTTCAGGCTGTCCTATCCAATGGGTATGTGCCCAGAATTCAGAGACGGGATTCCAATCTGCAAAGGTAAATAACTTGGTTCTAATATCCAGCCCCCTGGCAGTTTCCCAGGGAATGTTATTCGCTTCGTTTAAGAATAAAATGTCTCTTCTCGGCCCCCGTATTTTATCTGCTTCATTAGCTCCAAAGAATTCTATTTTACCCTTGCCATAGTTATATACATGCTCGGTTTTATTCCATCTCGGATTGTTATCCTGGCTTTCACCTATAATATTAAAGAAGTCTCTAATGAGACCTCGCTTTATGTGAGGCAAGGATTCGCTAACACAAGAGGTAATTAAGGGCTTTTTTGTATGGGCGTTTATTAAATTAAGTAGTTGTAATATACTATAAGTTTTTGAACTAAATGTCCCACCTTCATTCAAACTCCGTCTTATGCCTTGTTTTCTTAATAACCAAGCTTCAGCATTCTGTTCATAAATAGAGGTGGTTCTGATATTCATCTTTTTGTAGCCGTCTTACCTGTAAAATTTTGCCACCTTTGAATTATTACATCGCAATAATATTCATCTATCTCCATCATAAAGCACCTGCGATTTAATTTCTCGCAAGCTATTAAATTTGAGCCTGAGCCACCAAAAGGGTCTATTATTTTATTACCCAATTTACTAAATTCCTCAATGAATCGTTTTCCTAAAGCTGCTGGTTTTTGTGTTGGATGAGTTCTATTTCGGGGTTGTTCACCTTCGGCATTTTTACTAGCGAAGAATGAGGCCCACCTCATCCGAATAATCTTCTTTCCATGCTTCTGTTTGCCCCATATCATCTCAAAGGGCGAGCCCAGCATCCGATCAAAGTTCTCTTCTTCCCTTTTATCCCAGATATACCAAGTCCCATTTATTCCAGCATTAGGCAGAGTATTAGCATAATAGTCAGCACCAAATAGAAATACTTCTTTACAAGGGAAATTAGCTAAAACGAAAGAAGCATCAAAGGATTTATTATCACCAATAATCCTATTTTGAAATTTGTTATCGTATTTATGGGATGCCCAACGGCTAGGCATCCCTTTGTAAGAAGTATCTAAATCTATCCCATAAGGCGGGTCGGTAAACACCATATCCGCCTTCTCTCCACCCATTAATCTTTCTATATCATCTTTTTTAGTGCTATCACCGCATAATAAGCGGTGATTTCCTAACTGCCAGAGGTCGCCTGTTTTACAAACAGTTTCCACCTCCTCCGGTATTTCATCATCATCAATCAGTCCTTCCGCTGGTTCAAATAACTGCATCTTCAACTCTTCAATTTCCACATTATCAAATCCTGTTATCTCAATATCAAAATTCCCAGTATCAAGTTCTTCAAGTAAATCCTTAAGTTTAAGTAAATCCCAGGAGCCCTGAATTTTATTGAGAGCAAGGTTCAATGCCTTCTCTTTCTCATCGTCTAAGTCCACCACTGACACTTCTACCTCTTCAATGCCCAACTCTTTTAATATTTTGAGCCTCTGATGTCCTCCTATTAAATTACCACTTCTCTGGTTATAAACCAATGGCTCTACTAAGTCAAACTCCAAAATAGACTTTCTGAGCTTTTTATATTCAGAGTCTTCAGGCTTCAGGTCTTTTCTGGGATTATAGTTGGCTGGATTTATCTCGCTTACTTTAATCGTTTTAATTAGCACTAATTAATCAGCCCCCTTAATAATTTCCTCAGTCAATTTTTTAGCCTTATCTGACACCACCTCAATTTTAACCACCTTCTCAACCTCCCCTTCCATTCCTTCACCTACTAACCCCATATCTACCCTGACTATCTTATCCAGAATATTACTTACCTTCTCCAAGTCCTTAATATCATATACTACTGCTGGCTGGTTCCTCTGAATATACTCGTTTATGCTTTTTTTGAGTATCTGGTGTAATACCTGAATAGTTTTCCTAAAATCAGCTTTAGCGTCCACCACTTCTTTATTAGTTCGCTTCTCTAACTCTCTGGCGTTCTCAATGTCTCGTTGTTGAATTCGGAGTTGCCAGTTGTGGGCTTTACTCCATTTAAATACTGCTGCTGTACTCACACAATACTTTTGCGCTACTTTTGGTATATTGCGTTCTTCTCCTAAGGAATAGTAATAATCAAAAGCTGATTGATGCCTTAATGTCTCTTCCATATTTTTATTATAGCATAGGTATAGTATATCAAAAAGTTATTAACAGGTTATTAACATTTTATTGAGAATCTGATTTTAATTTATCCGATAAATCCCTCATCATCTTTTGAAAAACCTGTCTATTTTTTTCATCTTCTTCATCAGTAAGACTACTAAAATCCTCAACTATTACAGGTTTCACCACCACTTCTTTCTTTTTTTCCTTTAATTCAACAGTAAAATCAGTAGCGTTTAAAAATGTAGAGGGTAATTTTATAAATCGCCTTTCAGTATAGTCAATTTTACACTGCTCAGCATATTTTTGCGTATGGTTTAATATCTGTTCAGGTGTTATTTCTTGTTTTAATAAAGAGCAATATGTTTTAATATATATTCCAAAACATCTCAAAGTCGTTAGACGATATATTATCTTTACTTAACTTAACTTTACTTAACTTAACTTGGGTAGCAAAATTGCTACCATCTGGTTGACAATTGGTTGACAATTGGTTGTCAGTTGGTTGCGGTTTGGTTGTCAGTTGGTTGTCAGTTGATAAAACATTGTCGTAAGGTGGTATTTTAGAGGGAGTAAATCTATCAATTCTTATTTTTTGGTATTCTTTCCACCGCAAAAGTTGTATATAATTATGATTATCAACCTGATAAACCTTAAAATTACGCAATGCGCATTGCAACTCTTTTAATAATTCGTCTACTTTTCTATTAGTCATTTCCTCAAAGCGAAAAGCCATAGCTTTTAAATTAGATAAATTGGCACTTAACCTGCCTTCATCGTCAGCGTTAGAGAAACAGGATATAAACAGGATTTTAGCTTTATCAGTTAATGCTCCAAAATCTTCATCCTCCCATAACAACGGGTCAATCATTCTTCCTTTCTTAGCCATTCCTTGCCTCCTTTAATAATCTCTCCTTTTCTTTCTTGAGAATCATTTGAACCCGCTGTCGGGAAATATTAAATATTTCACCGATTTCATCCAGGCTTGTATTGAGATTTTTCTGATGCATCTCCAATAATAATCGGTTGCGAGTTAATTTTCTTAATTTATCGTACTTCATATTTTAACCTCCTATTAAAATGATAATTAATTATATACTAATCACAATAAAGATGTCAATAAGTTTGCTTATCAAACAGCGGATCAACATTGGCTATTCTTTTTCTGGCTATTTCACAATATTTAGGGTTAATCTCAATTCCGATATAGCCTCTTTTTAATTCTTTACAAGCAACAGCAGTTGTGCCACTGCCAAGAAAGGGGTCCAAAACTATATCATTTTCTAATGTTAGCATTTCTAATAAACGCTCAACTATTTCAACCGGTTTTTCAGTTGGATGTTCCCACTCCTTACGATTTTTTTCTCCTTTTGGGTTGTAAAAAACTCCAGACATTTGTATAATTACACAATTCA
>QLTX01000143.1 GCA_018725175.1 Candidatus Psychracetigena formicireducens | reverse complement strand
GATTTTGGAACAATTGTTCCATCATTCCATGATCTCCTCTCTTCATCTGGATTCTCATAGTCATACAGTCGGTTTACAAAATAAATCAGATATGCTCTCTCATCTCCAACAACACTGAACCCATGCCAGTAGTGACCGGGTATTTTTACAACCTGCAAATTTTCTCCTGTCGAAACGATTTCGTTAAGCTCTTTCGTTTCGTCATCGTACGCGCATATCTTCATCGCCCCTTTTAAAACGACAAAGCAATCCACTTGCCCCCTCAGGTGGCGATGCCATGCCCTCACGATCCTAGGATAGCTTATTGAGGAGTTTGCTTGAATAACCTCCTCATGGATTATGTCTCTTGATCTCTTAAAATACCATGAAATTGGTCTTTCCATTTCAGATCACCTTAGGTTCAGGAATTGGTAAAATAAATTTCCCGCCATTTTGTCTATATTTCCTCTCCTTTTGTAAAATCTCATTAGCATAATTCCAAGCCAAGAGGAGAGAGTAATCGGGTGGGTCTTCATGGAACTCCTCCTCAGGAAATACAGGAATGTGCATACCTGGAGTGTAGCATCCCTGCTTGAAAGGAGTGGTATCGCTAATATAATCTAAAATATCTGTGCCGATCTTACAGTAGTTTAGTAAGGTATTTCCCTTAGCCGTAGCCCCATAGCCTGTTATCCTTACTCCTTCATTTTTCAGTGCTTTTAAAAGCTTTACTAACTTTTCTTTTAGTGAATACACCTCTTCGCCAAATTTTGTGTAAGTCTTAAGAGAATCAAGTTTAGCTTCCTGTTCTATCAATAGTAGAGCGGTAACACGTTGGGATTGCTGCTTCGCTGCTTTTTGCACAAAGACACGAATTGAACCCCCGTGAACAGGAACCTGTTTTACATCCACAACCTCCATGTTAAACTTTCGGAATAAGTAAATCAAAGGATAAACAGCAAAATACGAAAGATGCTCATGGTATATAGTATCAAATTCCAAATTATTTAATAAATTTAAGAGATAAGGGACTTCGATAACGAAAGTACCGTTATCTGCTAATAAGTACTTTATGCCGCGTACAAATCCCTCTAAATCGTCAGTGTGGGCGAAAACGTTGGTCGCCAGAATAACGTCTGCATTGCCATGTTCTTCATGAATCTTTACAGCGCACTTCTCGCTGAAAAATTCGTTCACAGTCCGAAATCCTTTTGCCTCTGCTAACCGTGCGATATTCGAAGCTGGCTCGATGCCTAATGTTTGTAAACCTAATTTTGAAAAACACTGAAGTAACGTCCCATCATTGCTCCCAATGTCTACTATTAAGCCATCTTCACTAATTTTGAAATTCTGAATTACATCTTCTACAAGGCCCGTAAAATGGGCTTGCATGGGCTTTGAAGCACCAGTTACATACGCGTACTCCTTAAACAATACTTCAGGGGAAACCACATCCAATAATTGAACAAGATAACAGTTACTACAAAAGTACACATCAAGCGGATAATATGGCTCTACTGCCTCTAGTTGATTTTCTCTCAAAAAACTATTAGCTAATGGAGTTGGGCCAAGCGAGAGGAATTTATGTAACTTTTCACTTCCACAGACTCTGCATGTTGTCCTGTGTGTGAAATTGTCTTTTGCTATCTCTATTTTATTTATTCCAGTCATATCGCTCGCCTGTTTTTGAATCAATTATCGAAGGATCATTCCATGCTTTTCTCTCTTCATTGGGTTCTTCGTAGTCGTAAAGCTTTGTTACATTATAAAGAACCAATGAAGGCTCATTACCTATGCATTTTGTACCATGCCAGTAAAATCCAGGAATCCTGACAATTTGAAGCTTTTCACTATTTAGAATAATCTCATCTAATTGCCCTTTTGTTTTAGAATTCTTTCTATCGTCGTACGCACAAACCATAAGAGATCCTTTCACAGCACAGATATAGTCAACTTGACCTCTTGAATGGCGATGCCATGCCCTAATTACTCCAGGACAACTCATTGAAAGATTTACTTGTACGATATTATCGTCTTCAACAAAATCCTTCCAATCGAGTCTGAGAAGTTCGGCAAAAAAGCCTCTTTCATCTATATTTTTCTTTATATCATAAACTCTTACTCCGGGTAACATGAGTTCTCCTCCTTTTTATATAATGCTTCAAAAAATCTTGTTTGAATAGGATGTTCTCTGAAAAATATTAATTTCCAATTAGAAGGAATCGGATAATCTTTGTAAGAAATTGTTAGATTATCATGAGGATTTGTCCAATTCAGCCACTGCTTTGTAAAAAAGTATCCGTTGAAATAGTCGTTGATAAGATGAAAGTAATGCTTTATTGTCTCTAATGTCATTTCGTGCAGTGAACTAATATTTATACAAAGATTAAATTGGCGCTTGGGCAAAAGCTCCATTTGATTCGGGGTAAAGAAACATATATCCGCATTTTCATATTCTGATTTAATTTCTGAATATTTCTGGAAATCCCTGAATTTAAATATTTTGAGTTCAGGGAAAACTGCGCTTAAATATCTTTGACATACATATAGAGCTGGTGGAATGTCAAAGAGAACATACTTACATTTTATGGCTTTCAAAAACACGAATGCACACCTCCCATACCCCCCCCAAGTTCGGATATTGTTAAATTCTCCTTTTCATCAGAGGGTACATGATTCATAATACTATAATATTCCAAAATTGAATTGCATAAATCCTGCGAAATTAATTTTCCTTTGTAAGATATTCTTAGTGGATTTCCTTCTATCGGTTCTTCGAGTTTTTCTAATAAATTTTCTTTATCAATCGTTCCTGTATATTCCCACAACATGGAAACAAACAATTTATAGAAGAACTGTTGGATCGGGTTAAGCTTAAATTTATGTTCAAAACATTCAAGGTATTTGTCTCCTTCAAATCTTGACGTAAATACTCCTAATTTTGGATTTTTCAGCCATTTCAAAAATAGACTTATAAATTGATCATTTATGGGACTCGTAACTAAAAAATTAAAATAATTCTGGTTAACAGTTCTTTTGAAATTTTGATAGCCTGATGTTTGTAGTTGTTGAAGGTTGATTTTATTTAATTTCTCCCAAAACAAAGAAGGATGATAAATAACCTCAGATTTTTTAATAACTTCAATCATGCTATTCAACGTTTTTATTCCTTCTTCTTCGCTTATTGATTGATTCATAATTATTTGACGCCTCCTGTTCTTTCTCTCAAATAATCCTTTAAAGCATCTTCCCAACTTCTCATCTCAAGCCCATATTTTTTTAGTTTTGTACTTTCAAGTGCTGAGAACTTCGGTCTCCTCGCTTTTCTATTAAGCTCATCAGGCTTTATCGGAAAAAGCTTTGCATTGTGGGGCTCTGCCCCACGACCCCGCAAGCCCTGTAAGGGCTTAATATCCAAAAATTCAAAAATTTTCTTTGCAAAATCAAACCAACTGCAATATCCTTGATTAGTAACGTGATAGATGCCATAAGGGAGTTCCTTTTCAATTATATTTTTTATCATTTTAGCAATGTCTTTTGTATAAGTTGGGGACATTACAACATCATCTACCACTTTAATTGTTTCATTGTTATTTGCCCTCTCAATCATCCATCCAACGAAATTCCCCCTCTTCCCTCTT
>QLTX01000142.1 GCA_018725175.1 Candidatus Psychracetigena formicireducens | reverse complement strand
GGAGTATAAATTTTAATATTTAATTTTTGATTTTTAATTTTCTTATATGGTGTGTAATTTTGATATTTGATTTTTAATATTTAATTTTCTTAAACGTTACGAGCATCGACAAACGTCAAACGAGTTTATAGAACGAGCATCGACAACGACAAACTTTTGTCGACAATAAAATAGTTTTTTGAAAGGCACTTTAGTTCATAAAAAGGGGGTGATGTAGTAATGGTTTACAGAGTAGTTATAGAGAAGGGAGAAGATTTTGGTTTTGTGGTCCACTGTCCGGCCATCCCTGGGTGTCATTCTCAGGGTAATACCATGGAGGAAGCAGTAGAAAATATTAAGGACGCTATAAAAGGGTGTCTATCAGTCTTGGATGAGCAGCCGATGCCCAAAGAGAAGGAAGTAGGAGTTATGGAGGTAACGGTATAATGGCAAAGCTGCCAGTTATCTCTGGAAAGCAAGCAGTGAAAGCATTCCAAAAAGCAGGTTGGTATGTAGATAGGCGGGCAAGGAGTAGGCACATAATTATGAAGAAGAATGGAATGAAAACTACTCTCTCGATTCCAGAGCATAAAGAGTTAGACAGGGGACTCCTACGCGCCCTAATAAGGGATGCTTATATGCCAGTGAATGAGTTCATTGACCTGTTAAGATAAATTAATAAGGTTAACATCAAAAAGAAGGGGGTGAAAAAAATGGAGAAGAAACCAGAGTTTAATCCAGAAGTAACGCGGGTAAAACTCAATCCCGAGCAGGCGGTGCTGGCCTGCGACTGTTTTGATACAGGACGCAACGTTAACGTTGGTGGGGCTGCATCGGGAATGGCATGCAACGACGCAGGGGTTCCGAAAAATAGGAGGTCTGCAAGCGGGATTGCCTCCGGCACAATCACCACATAAGCCCTTTTGTTTTTAAAGAACCGAGGAACAAAAGAACCAAAGAACCAAGAAACTAAAGAACTAAGAAACGGAAGAACTAAGGAACTGAAGAACCAAGAAACTAAAGAACTAAAGAACTAAAGAACCATGTTTTTCAGTTTTTAAGTTCATATGTTTTTCAGTTCTTAGGTTTTTCAGTTTAGTTAAATGAAAGATATTAGCTTAGGTCACTTTTACGATAGGCTACGCAATAAAAAAGAGCATTATCCCTGGGAGGGTCAGATTGACCTTACCTATAGATGTGAGGTGGGGATTACCAATGCCTTTAATTTCATGGATGGCATGGATGGGTTAGCACCCGGTTTAGGAATCGTCTGCTCCCTGTCTTTCTTTGTAATTGCTCTGCAGACCAATCAGCCTTACTTATGTTTTCTCGCCATTGCCATGATTGGGAGCTGCTTGGGGTTCTTGAGATATAATTTTAAGCCTGCCAAAGTATTTTTAGGAGATAGTGGAAGTAATTTTATTGGGTTTATCCTGGCCGGTCTTGCGATTATGGGTGAATGGGCAGAGGGTGATATAGTAAAATTGAGCATCCCGATTTTGATTTTAGGAGTTCCTATTTTTGATATGATATACACTACTGTAGCAAGGATTGGGAAGGGCGAGGTATCTAATTTTAAGGAATAATTATCTTTGCAATCATCGCTGTATTAATGCTTTTAGGAAAGAAACGTTTAGCCCGTTAGAAGCCTTACAACGTAGGCCGGAGTGGCGGAATTGGTATACGCGGCGGTCTCAAAAACCGTTCCCGATTTTCGGGACGAGGGTTCGAGTCCCTCCTCCGGCACCAATTTTATTTGACACAGGCGGCTTTGGGTTGATATAACGACTCTGGTGAACTGAGATTGATTTTGTAATTATGACGGACGGAGGGATATCGACATGAAAGAAAGGAGGAGGTTTATTCGTATTTACACGGATATCCCGATGACCTATAAGCATCTTAATGCAGAGGAAGAAGTCCGGATTTCGACGATGGTTAACGTGAGCCATGTAGGTCTATGTTTCCTTTGTGAGGAAAACCTGGCAACAGGAGATATGCTGGAGTTTACCTTTAATTTGCCTCCTGGACCCCGGACCGTCTCTGTTTCTGGTAAAGTAATCTGGGCGAATAATTTGAGAGGAAAAAACAAGAGCATCTATGAGGTGGGAGTAGAATTCGTTGATACAGACGATGAAGACCAATTAACAATCCAGCAATTCATTCAGTATGAGCGAATGGCCGAGAGAAACCATATGATAAAAAAATACTTTGTAAAGGCCTGGGACGTATCACAGCCTGAATCAAGTCATCCAGCGGGGCGAGGAGATATTGTCAGAGAGAAGCCAATTCAATGATAAAGACTAAATTGTTTTACGGTTTTTTCAAAATAATTATTGGCTCTATACTCAAATTATTTTATTCATTAGAAATAAAAGGACTGGAAAACCTGCCCCAGGAAGGTGGTGGGATCTTAGCGCCTAACCATTCCAGCTATCTTGACCCACTATTTTTTGGATTGGCAGTTCCAAGAAATATTAGCTGAATAGCAAAAGAGTCTTTTTTTAATGTATGGTGGTTAGGGTGGTTCCTTAAAATCACTGGTTGCCTGTCAGTTAATCCAGATAAGCCAGGTATTGAAACTATCAAAGGCGCACTCCTGGTTCTTAAACAGGGCGGATTGCTCGGGATTTTCCCTGAGGGGACCCGTAGCAGGGATGGCAAGCTAAGGAATGGTGAGTTAGGGGCGGCACTGCTTGCTCTAAGAAGTGATTCGCCAATTCTTCCAGCAGCAATTGATGGAGCCTTTGAAGCATACCCGCCAGATGCAAAATTCCCCAGACCCCGACGGATAAAATTGAGATTTGGACAACCTTTAATTTTTGACGCAGTAAAAAAAGGCAAAATAGACAAAAAGGCTCTTGAAGCAGCTACAGAAAAGATTATTCCTGATTGATGGAAATTTATATGTTTATCGTGCTTATTACGCAATGAAAGACCTCACTACATCCCGGGGTGAGCTTTCAGGTGCAATCTATGGTTTCTCACGCATGCTCATCAATCTTTTATATGAGAGAAAACCAGATTATTTAGCAATTGTTTTTGACCTGCCAGCTCCCACATTTCGCCATCGCCAATTTTCCGCCTATAAGGCCAACCGTCCCAAGATGCCTCATTCTCTTCAGAACCAATTAATTTTTATCAAGGAGATTGTTCGTGCATTTAATGTTCAGATTTTTGAGTTAGAGGGATATGAGGCTGATGACATCCTGGCAACGGTAGCCAAAAAAACCGAGAAAGAAATAGATGTCTTTATCTTTACAAAAGACAAGGATATTCTGCAGCTTATCAGTCATAACATAAAAGTCGTTGACCAAAAAAAGATTGACCATATCTACGACCTAAATTGGGTGAGAGAAAAATACAGTCTTGAGCCAGCAAGGATTACCGACGTAATGGCACTTTGCGGAGATAGCACTGACAATATCCCTGGAGTGGCAGGGGTAGGAGAAAAAACATCACTCAAGCTGATTCAGGAGTTTGGCAGCCTTGAAAATCTCTTCAATAATCTTGAACGGGTAAAAAACGAAAAACTGCAAGAATCCTTAATAAACTCTGTTGAGCAGGTAAGAATTAATCACGAGCTCCTTACCCTTAGCACTGAAGTTCCGTTGGAGATGAAAATTGACCATCTTAGAATAACCA
>QLTX01000141.1 GCA_018725175.1 Candidatus Psychracetigena formicireducens | reverse complement strand
AAAGGCAATATTTGTCTATAAAATTGTCAACTATTATTAATAAAAATCCAGAATATAGATGGCGATTTATTTCAAAATATGAAATAATTAGTTGATTTAATACGTAATATTATTATTGAGGTTTTATTAAAGTTGATTAAAAGGAGAATTAACCTAATGCAAAATAAGTGGATTTGGTTACAGTTACTGGAAGAAATGGTAGTTGGACTGTTTTTCTATTTTCAGGTAGTTCCTGGGAAAATCGTTCCGGTAGAATCAGCTGTGGAAGAGATAGGTGAAGTAAAAAGAGGAAGTACGCTAAGGTTTTACACCCTATGATAGTAATGGAAACGAAAAATTTAGGAAAAATATATAGTTTTGATTCTATAAAGGTTACAGCACTTAATAATGTGAGTATTCAAATCAACCAGGGTGAAATTGTAGGCATTATGGGTCCATCAGGGTCAGGTAAATCCACCCTGATGAATCTCGTAGGCTGCTTGGATAGACCAAGTCAGGGTGAAATTTGGATTGCTGGAAGTAGGGTGGATAATCTAAACGATAATAACCTGGCCATTATTAGAAGCAAACAGGTGGGGTTTGTATTTCAAAATTATAATCTCTTACCGCGTCTTAAGGTAATAGAAAACGTGGAATTACCACTAATTTATCAGGGAGTACCATCGCACTTGAGGAGAAAAAAAGCCGATGAAGTGTTAGAAAGGATAGGACTTAAAGAAAGAATGCATCATAAACCAAGCCAGATTTCAGGTGGAGAACAACAAAGAGTTGCCTTAGCCCGGGCATTAGTTACCAATCCATCATTTATTTTAGCGGATGAGCCCACCGGGAATCTTGATTCAAAAACTGGTAAAGAAATCATTAAACTGTTACAGGACTTAAATAATGGTGGAGTAACAGTATTATTAATAACTCATGATCGGTTTGTGGCTGAGCATACTGCCAGAGTGATACACTTGAAAGATGGAGAAGTAATAGAAAATGAGGCTTTGCCAAACCCAATCAGAGAGGTGTAAATTGAATATATCACATACATTAAAAATTGTTATTAGCTCAATATCTTCAAATAAAACCAGGAATTTCTTGACCATGCTGGGAATCCTCATTGGGGTTTTTGCTATTGTTCTTATGGTTTCTATCGGAGAAGGCGTCAGACAAGAGGTCAATAAACAGATAGAAGGCCTCGGTGCTAATATAATCTTTGTAACCTCGGGTAATCCTGCTCAAAGAACAGAGTCGCAGAGAATGGGCCCTCCGGGTATGGGTGGTTTTATGGGAGTAACTCCCCTTACCAATCAAGATCACCAGGCTTTATTAACAATTCAAGGAATTAAGGTTTCCCCATTAATCTCTCGAAGCGGCATTTTATCATATTCAGATTTAACTGATACAGTACAGGTTACAGGTACTAATTATACTTATTTAGAAATTGCTTCCTTACCTCTATTAGAAGGTGAGTTTTTAAGTAAAACAGATGAAGATGCCTTAGATAAGGAAGCAGTAATCGGTTATAGGATATATACAGAAATATTAAATAGTGATGCTTTAAATAAAACCGTTTATATCAATGATATTCCTTTCAAGGTGATAGGTGTCCTAAAAGAAAGAGGCATCAGCATGATGGGGGACCAGGATAGCGAAGTTTTTATTCCATTTAAGGTTATGCAGGACATGGCTAATAATGAAAATATAACCACTATAAACGTATCTGTTGACAGTCAAGATGAAATAGAAAGTGTTAAAAAAGAGATAACTACGGTGTTAAAAGATATTCGTGGTACAGAAAATTTTCGCCTAACCACTCAATCTCAGATGTTGGAGATTACCGGAACCATCATAGGCACCTTAAATTTGGCTTTAGGAGGAATTGCTGGAGTGTCATTACTCGTTGGTGGTATTGGAATAATGAATATTATGTTGGTGTCTGTAGCAGAAAGGACTCGTGAAATAGGAATAAGGAAAGCTGTTGGCGCCAGGAGAAAAGACGTTCTCTGGCAATTTCTGTTAGAAGCTATATTTCTTGCTTTAGTTGGGGGAGTGTTAGGTTTGTTATTTGCCTATATAGGTTCACTGGTTTTGAAGAATTTTGATGTGCCTTCAGCTATAACCTTCAGTTCTATAGTGATAGCACTCATTTTTTCCACTATTATCGGGGTTATATTCGGAGTTTATCCAGCCTATAGGGCAGCTTCACTTGAGCCGATAGTGGCTTTGAGATACGAGTAAATCAATACTTAGCAATCTGTTTATAATAAACTTTCGTAAACGTATATACCTCTCAAGGCTAACTCGTCGACCATTTTCTTGAACTTGTCTCCGATAAAGTACAGTTCTGGTTCAACTATTCCGTACAACTCAGTTTTATCATGAGCTAAAATAATGGCAGCTATGGATGAAGGATAGGCAGTGGTTCTTTCCATAGAGGTCAAACCATTGACTTCGTCGCTGTAATCCATAATCTCCCATTTTTTTTCTACCCGTTTACCGTCTTTGATACCTTTAACTCTGACGAGAAGGTAAGTAAAATCTCTTTCACCGGGTATCTTTTTAAGTTTTCTGGAAAACAGGGCTTCAGTGAATTTCCGTGGTGATACTTCTATTTCACCAACTTTAAGAGGTTCTTTGTCCAGGAAGCCAATACTTCTAAGGATTTCCACCTTTTCATAATGCCCGGGATACCTGAGGGTTTTTTCAGTAAGTTTTCTTACACCTTTTTCTTTCATGGTTTTAAGAAGGCTATAAAGACCATCAGTGTAGATGGCTTCAGTTTCCCCCACACCTGGAATATAAATTTTCTCAATATCTTCAACGCATTTTAGGGTTACTACTTCGCCATCCATAATTATCTGTGGGTTAGTGTAGTAAAGATCAAAAAGGCTTTCCATGATGAACATTTCCATATAGTTAAGAGGGGGAAGGTTTTTTCTTACAGGTAATCCACCACAGTAAATAGCACCTTCTTCTAACTGGTCAAATTCATGAGCCGCCTGCCCAACACAAATATTTCCAAATCCGGGAACGATGCCCAGTCCAGGAATAACCGCTGTTTTTGCTTTTTTCAAAGGATCGTCAAATTCGTAGTGCCTTGGCCATTCCCAGTAATCAGTTAAAACACCCTTAACACCAGCTTTTACCACTCCCTGGTAGAATTTTTCGGTAAAGGGCCAGGTATGGGGTAAAGAACTTATAGCTACATCGATTACCTCCATTACTCTGGCTGTCGCCTCTTCATCAAATACATCAACTTTGACAGTTCTTAAGTTTTTGTCTTTAATTAATCTGTGAGTGAGTTCAAGGTTTTCCTCATGGTTATCACCAACAATCACTTCGCAACCAGGATCATAAGTCAATAAATCAAAAGCGAGTGCCCTGCCTTGAAGTCCGCCACCAAGTATTAAGTATCTCATATTAAATTGCGTAAAACGCTAATCTACAGTTTAGCGCTCTCCTCCTTTAGGTAAATTACTAACATTATAACAAGACTTTACAGATAATTCAACTATTTTTTCTTCTTCTGTAATCGCGAGACTTCTGAAAGAATTCGCGGAAGTCTTGTGTTTTGATAGAAAAAGCCATAACTCGCAGAGACAAAAAAAGGAAGTCATTTCGGGCATATTACTTAAAAATGTGGCTTTTATATCATCGAGAACATAAGTGAAAGTACCAGGCGAAATA
>QLTX01000140.1 GCA_018725175.1 Candidatus Psychracetigena formicireducens | reverse complement strand
TCAATCCTTTAATTTAATTTTACCCTCTCACAGGTTATTTGCTACAACTAAGGACAGATATTCAAAAACATATAGCATTATTTTACTCTCAGGGTTACCGCCTTTCTTATTGGTAGGGTATAGCCATTAAGAGATGCGGTTAAATTAAAGTTTATGGAAGATATGTCAACGGTATTGTTACCAAGCCAGACCACATTATTATTGGTGAAATACCCGAAGGTAAGATTAAGGTTGACTTTATTTCTGGCAGTAGGGGTGTTGTAGTAGGGAACATAAGTTAACGAGGTGCCCTGTACCCTTTCAATAACCTGGTGAGTGGTGTTTAACCTATAGGTGATATCTGCCGGAGTAGCCCTGAAGGTAATAGAGGTATTACCTGCAACAGTTATATTACCACTTTCCCGGAGATTATCGCCAATCTCTCCTACTGCATCATAAACTGTTTGCATGACTATAGGAGGAGGAGTTTGAGAGAAAAACCCCCTGATAGTAGAGCCAAAAAATAAAGTTAAAGGCGTCATAATTATAACTACCAGCAACATGGCTATGACTAATTCAACTAAGGATACACTACCTTTTTCCATTGATTTCATCGGGCTTTACTCTCTTCCCTCCAGGAGGTAATAGCCATAATAGGATTAATCACCACTATCAGGGTTCTTATAGCCTGACGGTCTCTTCCTGTCGGCGCGGTGCCGGTAGAGTTAATAGTCCTGTTAACGGGATTCCAGGTTACATCAAAGTGCCCGCTATATGAACCTGTCTGATTATGGTAAAAAGTAAAGTTCATGCTTGTGGGTAGAGTTGTATTAGTATTTAAGGAATGTATCATACGGTTGACTCCGGCTTCCGCCAGGTATAACGCCTGCATCCGGTAGGCTTCCACTTCCGAAGTTAGTGCCGCGGTCTGGTAGTAGGTTATTAAAGCTAAAGCCAGCACAGAAGATATTACCAGAATTAGGGTTATCAGTATTAAAGTAACCCCGCTCTCGTTTTTTCTGAGTTTATTTATTTTATTTTCTCTGCTTTCTACTAAATTATAATTCACCGCACACCTGATTCAGGAAGGCTATAAGGAATTAGCAAAACCAGGTTTATTCTATCAAAGGCTAAGTTGATGGAAATTAATTTGACCTCTTTCTGCAGGGTGTTTTCCAGGTAATTAGCAAAAGCTAAGAACGATTTTTCTGAACCCCTTAGAGATAAAGAAAGTTTTTGATAGGCAATTTCAAATCTTCCAGGCTCAGGGGTTTCTTCTGCTCCAATTACCTTATTGGTTACCGTAAGACCTAAATTGATTAAAGTTCGGGGAAGCGCTTTCTGGAAAATAGCTGCCTCATTTTTAGTGAATAATTTTTTTCTGGAGGTCTCTATAGAGTCTTTAAGGGTGGGGATAGTTTCTTTCATAGATTGCAGGGCTTGAAGCCGATGTTCTTTTTCCTTAAGGGTGGAAATTAGGGTGTTTAGCCTGGTTATATCTCTATAATAAAGGAAGGCTAAACTTCCTGTGGAAACTAACCCAAGGATTATTACACCCAGAATTGCCTGCAGCAGGATTTTATGTATTTTAACTAAGGGTGAAGTAAATTCTTTATTATTAGCCATCTTCACTTGAGAATCAGCTCCATAGATGATAAATATTTAGCACCCACCTGGGAAAAGTCTCTTATAACTACCGTAGTAAATAAGTTAGTGTTAATTAAGGCGTCTCTATATCGGTAAGCAGGTTCAAAACCTGGAGAAGAAATAGTAAGGTGTATATTTTTTTCTCCATCAAAGGAGAAGCTTTCAATAATAATTCCTCCGGTCAGCTTAGCAAAAACCCCTGAAAACTGTTTATACACCTCTTTCCTGGAATATTTATTAATTAAAACTTTCCAGTTATCGTCCTGCTGTTTGAGATGGTTAAATTCGTTTTCCACGGGTAGATACTCAGCGAGAAGTCCGGATAAGGCAGAAATGTTAGTGGTGGTAACCTCAATTTTAGAGGCGGTTTCCTGACGGTTAGTTTGCAGGTAATAACCCAAAAAGGAAAAACCAGCCAGCAAGGACAGGGTTATTAGGGAATGGGCAAAGACTTTAAAAATATTTTTTCCCTTATTTTTTATATCTTCCGGTATCAAGTTAATAGGTAACCTGCTGTCAATCTTACTTAAAGTTAGACCTAAAAGTGAACTGTTATGGAAAGCGCTTTCGGCTAAATTTACTTTAGAAAAGTTTAACCTAACGCAACTTTTGAGGTTAATAAATTCCGAGCTGATTCCAGTTGAGTTTTTTAGGGATTCCAGGAGGTCTGCCCGAAAATCAGGCAGTTTATTAATAAAAGTATTACTTAGACTGCCAGCAAACTCTTTGGAAAAGAAGGAAAAGGTGTTGTTGATTTCTCTTAACCATTGAAGGAAACCTTCTGCTTGAGAAATGTCTTTTTCACCATAGCTAAAGGAACGGTAAAATAACAACTCTTCACCCTGGGAAATAAAAATGGCTGTTTCTTCAGGACTTACCTGGATAAAACACCACTGTTTATCATTTGGATATTCTTTATATAAATATCTCACTGCCCGGTAAGCGGCTACGGAGGAGTCTTCCAGAATAATGGTTTTTAACCCGGATTTCTTTAATATACTCAGCCACCTGAGGATAACAGTTCTTTTTGAACCAACTGTTAGGTACTTTATCCTGTCATCCCTAATAGACACGGGGAAATAAGAAATAACCGCATAATCATCCTTAAAAGCTCGGTAAGTGTAAAACTCGTCCCTGATGATTTTATAGGTGTCTTTAGCTGGCATATTGGGTAATTCTACGATACGGGTAACTAAATCTTCCTTGGGTAAGCCCACTATGGCCTTACGAGCCTTGAACTCACCTGATTTTAACAGGTCTTTGATAAGCATAACTATTGAAGGGTCGTCTAAGGTGGTGGGAGTAGATGTCTCGGAGAAATTAACAATTTCAATATTTTCAGCGCTTTTTATAAAAGCCTCAAGAACTTTCACCTGGTTTTTTTCAATTTCCATAGCTAATATTTTGCTCATAATATATATTATTTTACAATATTACTCTTCTTTCACAACCACCCTGCCATCTTTATATAAATAAATAAAAGCGTAGTTGTTTCTTCGGGAAAGAGTTATTTTGCTCTCATTTTTAAAATTTCCTCCGCTTAATACCGTTATATTATCGTCAAAATATAGGTTTGTATTCTCAAAAATTGGAGTTTCTTCGTAAATAAGCTTATCGGTAGTTAAGTCAATAACTTTAAACTTGGTGTGGTTATCCGCAGCCGTAATAAGATAGTCCTTCCCCCTAACGATAGCCTGAATCTGGATATATTTTATCTCGGTAGAAATTCGCATAGCGCTGGCGTAGAGAAAAGTTTTTTGTACTTTCCTATCCAGGATAAGAATGCCGGTTAGGGTTAAAGACGATATGATTATTATTAGAACAATAAGGAAAGAAGTTTTTATCTTATAAGTAATAAGTGATTTAAGCTCTTTCATCGGGGGTAAAAAAGGGGGGGTTATTAAACCCCCCTCAAGATAAAATTACAGGTGTGGCGTAGATACAGTTAAGGTGTTAGGGGCTGGTTATTCTGCCAGTCATGTTGGTGTAAGTCCAGGTTGTTATTGTTCTGTTAACTGGATTCGGATTACTGTGTATTCTTAATTGAGTAGTAGG
>QLTX01000014.1 GCA_018725175.1 Candidatus Psychracetigena formicireducens | reverse complement strand
TTGACAGTTGGGGGGGTGGGGTGATATACTCTAAAATAAGATTTTGGAAAAACTAAACTATTACTATTTAAAATGTATAAAACCGGACAGATAATCACTATTAAAGATAAAGAGGTAGAAGTGAAATGCTTTCCAGGGGAATCTTCAAATTGTCAGAGTTGTGGATGGGGTTGCCATAAAAGAACTCCCAATTTGAAAGCACACTTAACCGGTGATTTACTTGAACAGGCTAAAGTTAGTGATATTGTGGTTGTTTATATTCCTGACCAATCTGTATTTACGCTATCTACTATTGTTTTTTTAATACCTACAGTTTCTTTAATAACAGGAGTGGTAATTGGTGGTAATTTACATAACCATACCAATACTGGCTATTTACTTGGCGGAACTTTAGGTTTTATAATAGGTATCAGTTGTGTTTATTTTTTAAGGAAATTTATTTCCTTTCACCCTAAGGTGGTAGAGTTAAGGAAAGGAGGTATTAGTAATGGTAGATAATTGGGTGTTAATCATTTTTGTAGGTATTCCCTTATGGATTATGCTGATTGTATTTTTCTTGAGCAGTTTTATTTTATTAAAAAAGATGGATAAAATCAGCAGAGAATTGAGCCAGTTCTTAGAAAATGAAGGTAAGGAACTAATCAGAGAAGGAAAAGAGCTTTTACGGGATTCCAAGATAATAATGAATAAAGTAAAAGTCTCTACCTATTTATTACCTCAGATAACACATGCGTTATCTTTTTTAAGCTCTATTAAAATGATTATTGATATAAGCAAAAAAGCATCTTCAATTCTAAAAAAGAAAGGAGGTTAATTAAATGTCTGACAGAATGTTTGACAATTTTGGGTGGTTTGTAGCTGGGTTAGTAATCGGAGGCGTATTGGGGCTGTTGTATGCTCCGGAAACTGGGGAAGAAACCAGAAAAAAAATCGTTCAAACCAGTAAAACAGCTTCCAGCGAGTTAATTAAAAAAGTTGATGAGCTGAAAAAAGCAATTGGTGAAGCAATAAAAATAGAAGATGAAATTATTTTGGAAGAAGAAAAGTGAGTAAAGCTTTTTTGATTCTTCCACTGGAAGAATCATTTCTAACCCAGTCCAGGCTATTTGTTTCTGGTGCAGCTACTCAAGCTGGGCTTGGTTTTGAGGAAGTTGAAGATTTAAAGCTTTTTGTAGCTGAGTTAATGAGTTGTTTACTTAATAGCGAAGTAAGGCGTGGAACGATAAGAATCTCCTATGAAATGAAAGGTGAGGTGTTTTACTTACTAATGGAAATTCCCCGAAGGTATTCATGTTTTTTAGATAAAGATATTACCAATGTTTTACTTAGTTGTTTAGCTGATAATGTTGAAAAAACAGATACCAGAAGGGGGGTATTGGTAAGAATAGTTAAACATGTTGCTTCTTCGAGGTGAGATAGAACACAAAAATAAAGAAGATATAGAAAGACTACTGCTCAGCTACAAAAAAGAAAAAGATGAGAGCATGCTTGAGGATTTAATACGCCACTATGCAGGAATTGTTTATTATTTAGCTCGTAAGTTCAAATCTTATAAAAATAAAGAAGATTTGGAACAGATTGGTTTTCTCGGTTTAGTTCAGGCAATTAGAAGATTTGACCCTTCTTTAAAAAAAGAGTTTCTTTCTTTTGCTATTCCTACCATACTAGGTGAAATGAAAAGGTATCTCAGGGATAGTAGTTGGGATGTTAAAGTACCGAGAAGACTACAAGAGTTAGGGCTAAAAATACAAAAATCTGTTGACCAGTTATCCCAGGAGTTAGGAAGAACTCCCAAGTATAGTGAAATTGCTCTTAAGCTTGGCATTACCGAAGAAGAGGCCATGGAAGCGATGTCAGCAGGAGCTTCTTATGATGCTCTTTCTCTTGATACTACTTTTAATGATGATGAGGAAAAGTCAAGACCAATTAATGAAACCGCTGCTTTTAATTCCTATGATAAGGAAATTGAAGATGAAAGGATATTTTTAAAAACAGCCCTTGAGAAACTTCCCGGTAATGAAAGACAGGTTATTAAGTGGAGATTTTATGACCACCTTCCACAAGCTGATATTGCCAGGAAATTAGGAGTTTCTCAGGTACAGGTTTCTCGTTTGCAAAGGCGGGCTTTGAGTAAGCTTAAAAAAGAGTTACTTACTGTTTAGTTGAATTAATCCTCTATTAATGTTAAATTCTTATATACTATTAAATAAATATGCTTTCATCTACTATAAGAGAATCCTTTATAAACTATTTTCTTAGCCAGGGGCATATGAAGTTACCAGGGAGTTCTCTGGTGCCTTCTGACCCTTCGCTTTTGTTTACTATAGCTGGCATGGTACAATTCAAACCTTATTTTCTGGAAGAATTATCTCCCCCTTCTAAAAGAGTTGCTACTGTTCAAACTTGCCTGAGGGTAAATGATATAGATCAGATCGGTTATTCTTCAAGGCATGTTACTCTTTTAGAAATGTTAGGGAATTTCTCATTTGGAGACTACTTTAAAGAAGAAGCTATACATTTTGCCTGGGAGTTTGTCCTGGATTACTTAAAACTTCCCCGAGAAAAATTACTGGTGACGGTTTACGAGCAAGACGAAGAAAGCTTATTACTCTGGCAAAAAGTTGCTGGTCTCTCCACCGATAAAATAATATCTCTGGGAGAAGAAGATAATTTCTGGAGGATGGGTGAAACTGGGCCATGTGGGCCCGCCTCGGAAATATATTATGATCGGGGCGAAGGACCATTTTCTTTAAATGATTTTCCAGGAGACAGGTTTGTTGAATTTTGGAATTTAGTATTTATACAGTACAATGCTCAAGATTCAGGTATCCTGATTCCTTTACCCAAGAAAAATATTGACACTGGGATGGGTTTAGAAAGAATGTCTGCTATAATGCAAAAAAAAGATTCTGTTTTTGAAACAGATGTTTTTCAACCCATAATAAATACCTTATCTCAGATGCTAAATGCTCAATATAAAGAAAGCAATATTGTTACTTTAAGAATTATTGCTGACCACCTCAGGTCCATAACCTTCCTCCTCTCAGAAGGGCTGACTCCTTCTAACGAATGGAGGGGATATGTGCTAAGAAGACTTATCAGGAGGTCGTTTCTGAAAGGTTACCGTTTGGGGACTACTAAACCTTTTCTATACAAAGTTGTTCCTGAGATAGTGAGTTTAATGGGAGAGTTTTATCCAACACTGAAAGACAAACCTGGTTGGGTCGCTGAGGGAGTTAAAGCTGAAGAGGAGAAGTTTCTTAAGACCTTAGGTAGAGGGCTGGATTACTTTGCTGAGCACCTGGATAAATTAAAAAGCGAAAAAATAACTATTTTTTCTGGTAAAGATGCCTTCTTTTTATATGATACTTATGGTTTTCCCTTAGAACTTCAAACTGAACTTTTACAGGAAGAAAATTTTACTTTAGACACAGAATCGTTTAATGAGGAGATGAGTAAGCAAAGGTCATTTTCCAAATTTCAGGGGAAGGAAGAAACGGAAAAAACGGGGATTGCTTTATATGAAGAGTTCCCGGCAACTGAATTCATTGGTTACTCTTCTTTAGAAGCAGAAGCCACAGTGCTTATGTGTGAAAAAAGAGAGGATGGTAATTTAACCTGTTTATTTGATGTTACACCATTTTATGGTTTTGGTGGAGGGGAGTTACCCGATTTTGGTTTGGTAAAAAACCCTGAAGGGGTAGGTCAGATAATTGATGTGTACAGTACCGATACAGGCAGAATAGTCCATATAGTTCAATTAGAAAAGGAATTCATCAGGAAAGGCGAAAGAGTTATATTAGAAGTTGATGCTTCAAGAAGAAAAGATATGGAAATTCATCATACCTGTACACATCTTCTTCAGGCAGCTTTAAGAAAACTCCTTGGGTCACAGGTTACACAGGCAGGATCTTCTGTTTCTCCAGATTATTTTAGATTTGATTATACTTACCATAACCAGCTTACTTCTAAAGAAATTATCAGTATAGAAAGCCTGGTTAATGAGTATATTAGAAATGATTACGAAGTAAATTACTGCACCCGAACTTATAAAGAAGCCCTGGATATGGGCGCAACAGCTTTATTTGGGGAAAAGTATGGGGAAGAGGTGAGGATAGTCAAAATAAATAATATAAGTACCGAACTTTGTGGTGGTACTCACCTGAAAAGAACGGGTGAGGCTGGTTTGTTCTTGATTCTCAAAGAAGAGGGAGTGGGAGCAGGATTAAGAAGAATTGAAGCAGTTTCCGGGAAAAAAGCCCTTGATTATCTGAACCGTTTAAGACAGGAAAGAGAGACCTCTTTAGGTTTAATAAAACAGTCTGGTGACCTGGTGCAAGGAATAAATAATTTTTTAAATGATTATAAGCAACTGCAACAACAAAAAGAAATACTGGTTAATCACCTGATTACAATTTGCAAAGGTCGTCTTTTAGCCAACACCCAATCGTATGATAACTTACAGATTATCAGTTCGGTGATAGACCACCTTGACCAGAAATCAATACGAATATTAGCCGATGAATTGAGAAATAGCCTTAAGGAGTATATAATCGTCTTAGTAGGAAAGGAAAGCGGATATCTTTTTGTTTCCCTATCAGAAAGTGCTATAAAAAAAGGGTTACATGCAGGTAAAATCGCCGGAGAAATAGCTCAAAGAGCAGAAGGCAAAGGCGGAGGAAATATTGAGTCCGGGCAGGGTGGGGTAAAAGACATTGACAAAGCTTGTCTAGTTTTAAATGATATGGTTTCATTGATTAGTATTTTTCTTAAGTAGATGGTATCCTGATGAAAATAATGTGCCTGGATATAGGAGATAAACGGATAGGTATAGCAATGACTGACCCACTAGGAATTATAGCTTCGCCCTATGGTGTCCTGAAAGTTACTAATCAAGGGGAAGCTCTAAAAGAAATATTAAAAATAGTAACTATTTTAAACATCGATTTAGTGGTTATTGGGGTTCCTTATGATCAAGATGGCAATAGTACCGAGCAGTCAGCTAAAAACATGTTTTATGCAGATAATTTGCGAGGAAAAATTAAAATTAACTTTTGTGATGAGAGATTTTCTACCATAGAAGCTTATGAGAGTTTAAAAAAGATGGGTATCAGGTATAAAAAAGGAAAAAAGAGTATTGATAAAATATCTGCTTCCTTGATTCTTCAACGCTACCTGGAAAGAGAGAAGGTTTAGTGACAGAAGTAGAAGAACTGGTTATATCGTTTAACGATGACGGGAAACAAAGAAAGTACTATCTTACTGAGTTGTTGGTTTTTAATAATTGTGAGTATGCGGTGTTTTTTAGCCTGGAAAACGATTTAGCAGAACCTATTTTTTTAAAAGTTCAGGGAGATATGCTTATAGATATTATTGATGAGAGGGAATTCAACAGGCTTAAATCTTATTGGGATAAACTGGAAGACATAATTGAGGAAGAAAAAGAAATTAAAGATGATGCCATCAATTAAACAGGTTAAATATGGGATATTAATAATAGTTTTTTTAGCATTTTCTTCTTTTTTATTATTCAAAGGAAAAGAGATACATTCTTTATATTTTTCACCTGATCAACCATCTGAGGAGATAATATTTTTCATATCCCGAGAAGATTCCATATCCATGATAGCGCAAAATCTGGCTGATAAGAGAATAATTAGTAACTCCAGAAATTTTGTAAACTATTTAGTTAGGAATAATAAGGACAGGATTGTTCAAGCAGGGGAATTTACTTTATTTAAAGGGATGAACAATAAAGAAGTGGCGGATATAATTACTTCTAAAGAGGCTGTTAAAAAATACCGTTTTACTATTATAGAGGGACACTCGGTCAAAGATGTTTCCCATACCCTGGAGAAAATAAACCTTATCAACGAACAGGAATTATTAGAATTAAATATTCAAAGTTTTTCTATACCATTTATACTGGAAGTGCCTTCAACTTTGGAAGGTTTTTTATTTCCAGATACTTATATTTTACCTCGTGTTGATATAAATGAGATTATTAGAGTTATTTTATTTAATTTCCAGGAGAAAGTTAAAAACCTGGTTAATGATTCTCCAGTAGTTAAAGAACTTGGGTTTTACAACGCATTGATATTGGCTTCTATAGTAGAGAAGGAAGCCCGGGTAGATGAGGAGAGACCTATCATTGCCTCAGTTTTTTTAAATAGGTTGAGAAAGGGAATGCTCTTACAGTCCTGTGCAACGGTAAATTATCTTCTTAAAGAACCTAAAGAAAGGCTCACTTATGAAGATTTAGCTATTAACTCTCCTTTTAATACCTATTTACATGCTGGGTTACCCCCAACTCCTATTGCCAATCCCGGGTTAAGTTCTATAAAAGCTGCTTTTTATCCTTCTACCACCAGTTACTTATTCTTTGTGCATAAAGGGGATGGTACTCATGAATTTAGCAGAACCTTTGAAGAACATAACCGGGCAAAAAGGAAATATTTAAACCCATGAAAAAAGGATTGTTTTATTATTTCAAACCTGATTTAATAGTAGATAGTTTAAAAGATATTAATGTTTTAGACCTGATAAATAGAGGTATTAAATTTATTGCAGTAGATTTAGATAACACCTTAGTTCCTTACCTGGAAGAGGAGATACCCAAAGAAACTTATGAATGGGTAGAAAAAGTCAAATCTTTAGGGTTAGAGGTATATATTTTTAGTAATGCTAGCCTAGCCAGGGTGGCGAAAATAGGGTGTATGTTGGGTCTTAGTGGCAAAGGAAAAGTTTTTAAACCTATTATAAGAAATCTACGCCAGGAACTTCAGAAACGAGGGCTAACTCCTACCCAGGGAGTATTAATTGGAGACCAGGTTTTCACAGATGTTCTTATTGGAAAAATTGAAGGAGTTTTTACTATACTGGTAAAACCAAGCTCTAGAAAAGATTTCCTATTTACTAAAATCAACCGGTTTTTAGAGAAATTATTAAGGAGGTATCTCCATGCGTAAAGGCCGTAAGACTCTCGGAGAGATACTAAATGATATGGAAGCTATTACCGTAGAAAATCTGATAAAGGCTTATGAAGTGCAAAAAAAGGAGGGAGGAAGTCTTGCTGATGTATTAACCAAACTTGGTCTGGTTGGTGAAGAAACCTTAGCCAGAGCCTTGAGTATAGAATGGAACATTCCTTTTGTAAACTTAAATGAGATTAGATTTGATGAGGAAATAGCCCGGATGCTTCCCGAAGATGTAGCCAGAAAATATTTGTGTCTTCCTATAGGGATTGAATTTGATGATTCGGTTGCCGTAGTTATTTCTGATCCAGCAAATTTGTATGCAGAGGATGCAATTAAAGCTATGCTTAAAAAACCGATAACCTGGGGTTTGTCAACTAAATCCGCCGTGAAAGACTTACTTGACAAACTTTACGGCGTAGAACGGTCTTTAAGGGAAGCTTCTGATGATTTAATGTCTATGGAAGGCGAAGTTGGTGTTATAAGTGAACAAGAAGAGGATGATTCTTCTAAAGATTTAAAGGAAAAAGCTGGAGAGGCTCCCATTATAAGGTTAGCCAATTTGATTATGACCCAGGCATTTTCAGAAGGGGCATCAGATATTCACTTAGAACCTCAGAGAGACCATGTGCTGGTAAGACAGAGAATTGATGGTATGTTATATGAGATGATGAAAGTCCCCAAGAAAATTCAATCCGCCCTGGTAAGCCGTTTTAAAATAATATCAGCTTTGGATATCGCTGAACGAAGGTTACCCCAAGATGGAAGAATAAATGTCCGCTATTCAGGTAAAGATATTGACCTGAGAGTTTCCACCTTACCTAAACAGTACGGTGAAAAAATAGTATGTAGAATACTGGATAAATCAAAGTCCCTGATATCTCTCTCTCAACTGGGCTTTACTACAGAAAACCAGGATATATTTACCAAAATGATTGAGCAGCCTTATGGTATGATTTTGGTTACCGGACCAACTGGTTCAGGGAAAACTACTACTCTTTATGCGGTTTTAAACCACCTTAACTCTCCTGATAAAAATTTAATCTCTGTGGAAGATCCGGTAGAGTATGAATTAAAAGGAATTAACCAGGTTGGAGTTAATGCTAAGGTTGGGCTTATGTTTTCTAATCTTTTAAGAACTATTTTAAGACAGGATCCAGATATAATAATGGTAGGAGAAATCCGAGATTCTGAAACCTCGGAAATGGCTATGCAAGCAGCTTTGACCGGCCACCTTGTGCTATCAACTTTACATACTAATGATGCTTTTAGTGCTCCACCCCGGTTAATTGATATGGGTATTGAGCCTTACCTTATCGCCTCTTCCTTATTGGGAGTTACTGCACAAAGGTTAGCCAGAACAATATGTAAGTATTGCGAGGAACCTGATAAACCCCCAGAAGCCTACATTTCCTTTTTTGAAAAACAAATCCAGCAGGTTATGGAACGGAAACAACCTGAATTTAAAAAAGGTATTGGTTGCCCTAAGTGCAGAAACAGTGGCTATCTTGGTAGAATTGGAGTTCACGAGGTAATGAAAATTGATGATGATTTGAGAACCATGATTATTAAAAATTCTTCAGCAGCGCAAATCAGAGAAGTTGCTATTCAAAAAGGATGTAAGACCATGTTACTTGACTTACTTTATAAAGCCTGTATCGGTAAAACTTCTCTTGAAGAGGTGTTTAGAGTAATTAGCACAGTGGAGGTGTAAAGGGATGGAATTTAGTTTGTATGAAATAATGAAAAATGGGTTTGATTTAAATGCTTCAGATGTACATTTAACCAGTGGAGTTCCACCTATTATTAGAATTGATGGTAAATTACACCATTTAAGTGATTACCCTGATTTAACTCCTCAGGTAATCAAGGATATAGTTTTTCCTTTTATTACAGAGGAAGAGATAGAAGAACTTAAAAACTTTAAAGACCTGGATACCTCATTTGGCATCAGAGGCTTGGGAAGGTTCAGGGTAAATATATATCAGCAAAGAGGAAGTATCGGTGTAGCTTTAAGAATAATTATGGATCGCATTCCTACTTTTGCTGAATTGGGGTTACCGGCAATAATTGAAGAAATGTCGATGAAGCCTCGTGGCTTGCTACTGGTTACCGGTCCTACAGGTATGGGAAAATCTACCAGTTTAGCTTCCATGGTTGGATATATAAACCGAAACAAGTTGTGCCATATTATTACTATTGAGGATCCGATTGAATTCTTACATCATCACGGAAAAGGTATGGTTAACCAGCGAGAAGTTGGTAAGGATACAGCCAGTTTTGCTCAAGCACTTCGATCTTCCCTAAGAGAGGATCCAGACGTTATCATGGTAGGTGAAATAAGAGATTTAGAAAGCATTTCTGCTGCGCTGACCCTGGCGGAAACAGGTCACCTGGTCTTAAGTACAGCACATACTAATAATGCTGCACAAACAATTGATAGGTTGATTGATGTATTTCCCTCATCTCAACAGAGCCAGATAAGGTACCAGTTATCAGAAGTTTTAGAAGGCGTTGTCAGCCAGCTACTCTTACCTCATAGTAGCGGGCAAGGGAGAGTGCTGGCAACGGAGTTATTGGTTTCCACCCCGGCCGTCAGGAACCTTATTAGAGAGGGAAAAACCAATCAAATTTTGTCGCTTATTCAAACAGGATCTCAATTTGGAATGTACAGTATGGACCAGGATTTAATTAGAATATATCTTGCTGGAAGGATAAGCCAGGAAGTGGCTCTCGGGTTTGCCTTTAACCAAAGAGAGATGGAAAGAATTTTAAGAGAAAAGGGGGTATATAAAAGTGCCAAACTTTAAATATCGGGCTATTAATACAACTGGTAAAAAGGTTGAGGGTATTTTAGAGGCTGAATCATCCTCTCAAGCAGCTAAGATGATAGGGTCTGACCTTTCAATTATATCCATCATCCCCATCGGTTCACGGACCACCATCAGTGAAGGCTTTAAGATTGGAAATTCTTTGAATATTTTTAAACCCAGAGTTTCTTTGAAAGATTTATCCCTCTATGCTCGCCAACTTGCAGTATTATTAAAAGCAACCCCTTTAATTAACGCCCTATCTACTTTAACCAATCAATTAGAATCTCCCTATTTAAAAAAAATAACCCGGGAAGTTCAAGCAGATGTTTCCAAAGGTTTATTCTTATCAGTCGCCCTTTCCAGACAAAAAGATGTTTTTTCTCCCTTTTTTATCAATGTGGTCAAGAGTGGTGAGGCTACTGGTAAACTTACAGATTCTCTGGAAAGGTTATCATCATTCCTGGAAAAAGATGTAAAATTACGCTCAAAAATAAAATCTGCACTCACCTACCCTATTATTGTGGTAACTGCAGCCTTAATAATGGTAGTAGGACTAACAACCTTTGTTATTCCAGGATTTGCTGCTTTATTAATTGAGGTAGGGGTTGATCTACCTTTACCAACTCAGATAGTTATGACTTTTTCTAAGGCTTTAACAACTTACTGGTATATAGCTTTGGCCTTTATTTTGGTTGCTTTATACTTACTTAGAAGGTATCTGAAAACTGAAACTGGAAGGAAATCCAAAGATAGGCTTATGCTTAAATTATTCCTGGTAGGCCCCTTATTCAGAAAATCGGTATACTCCCAGTTTGCCAGAACTTTAAGCCTGTTACTGGAAGGTGGAACCACTCTTATCGATGCTTTGAAAGTTTTACAGGATGTTATAGGCAATGCTGTTTATGAGGATGATATCAAAAATATCAGGTTAGAACTTGAAAGAGGAAAAACATTAAAAAATGCTCTTTCCCGAAGCGGACTTTATCCTCCTTTGTTTTTAGGGTTAGTAGGCTCAGGCGAAGAATCGGGAGCTTTATCTGAGGTGCTAAAGAAAGTTGCTGATTTTTACGATGATGAAATCGAATATACTATAGCCTCAATCACAGCAGCTATTGAACCAATAATGCTTATTTTTCTGGGTGGGATGATAGCTTTTCTGGTTTTGACCATGTTTCTACCATTGTTTTCTCTAATGGGCGGTCTTCAATAGATTTATTTTATCCGAATATGTTATAATAATATCTTATTTTTTGTACCCAAAAATAATTAATTATTTATTGAGGTGATTAAATAGATGGAAAATAACACTTCCAAACTGTTAAATTTGGGCAAGATTAGTGGTCAACTTGAACCTCCTGGTTTTCTTGAACATCAAACAGAATCATTTAATAGTTTTTTAGACAAAGGCATTGAAGATCTGATTTTTAGCATTAACCCTATTAAGGAAGCAGGTATGATACTTGAATTTTCAAAATATTACATTGAGCCCTCGCAAATAAGTTATGAGGAATGCAGGGAAAGAAGGGTAACCTACCAGGGAAAGATTAAATCTCAAGCCAAGCTTAAATTGCCTGGTGGAGAGATAAAAGAGCAGGAGGTAATTTTAGCTAACATTCCTTTGATGAGTGATTCAGGTACTTTTTTAATCAATGGCACCCAGAGGGTGGTGGTAAGTCAATTAACTCGTTCTCCGGGAGTGTACTTTGAAAAGATTCCCGAAGATCAACCTGGTTCTTTGTGCATCACTGCTTACTTAATACCCGATAGGGGTACCTGGATAGATTTTGAAGTAGAAAGAAATGGAACAATCTGGGTTAGAATTGATAAAAAAAGCAGAAGAGTTCCCATTACTGTGCTGCTTAGAGCAGCTGGCTTAAGTACCGATGATGATTTGTTCAAAGTATTTAATAATTCCTACAAAAGTGAGATTGGCTATGAAGCAATCGAAGCAGGCGACTATCTTGATTTAGATAAAATAAAATCCGTCTATAAAGATGAACTTTTAAAAGAAGGCACCTTATTAACCGGGAGATTGGTATATTTACTAAAAGATTTGGGCCTAGAGAATATTCCTATAATTAGAAATGAAGTATCTAAAGCATTGATTACCACCCTTAAAAAAGATACTACTAAAAATAGTGACGAAGCATATTTAGAAATTTATAAAAAACTAAAACCTGGCGAAATGCCTTCTTTAGAAACCGCTAAAAGATTTGTAAACCTGCTTCTTTTTGATTCCAAAAGAAATAATCTGGACAAGGTAGGTCGATACAAGATTAATAAAAGATTAGGCGTTGCTGTTCCTGAGACAAACACTACTTTGACTTTGGAGGACATTATTGCCATAACCAGGCAGTTGATTAAATTATACGAAGGTCTTGAAGACTACGATGATATAGATCATTTAGGAAACAGGAGGGTAAAATTAGTTGGTGAGCTACTGTTAGGACATTTAAAGGCAGCGCTGGCTAAACTAGATAGAATTATCAGGGATAAAATGATTGTTACCCCTCATCAGGAAATCACACCTTCCAGAATTGTTAGCTCCAGGCCCTTAAGTACAGCTTTTAAAGAATTTTTTACAGCCAGCCAACTGTCTCAATACCTTGATGAAATTAATCCTTTAGCATCCTTAACCCATAAAAGGAGACTGAGTTCTTTAGGACCTGGTGGTTTACACCGAGAAAGAGCTGGTATTGAGGTCAGAGATGTTCATCATTCTCACTATGGGAGAATCTGCCCAATTGAGACTCCAGAAGGAGCCAATATAGGTCTTATTAATACCTTATCCACCTATAGCCGGATTAATGATTATGGTTTTATTGTTACTCCGTATTTTAAGGTAAAATCCGGAAAAAGAACTTCAGAAATTCTTTATTTGACTGCAGACGAAGAAAAAACGCTTTTTGTTGCTGATCCTACCACATCTATTGGAGATGATGATAGCATTATTTCTAACCAATTAACTGCCAGAAAGGGCTCTGAATTGGTGAGCACGACTAAAGAAAGGATAAACCTGATGAATGTATCCCCTCGTCAAATCTTCAGTATTTCAGCATCATTGATACCTTTTTTAGAACATGATGATGCCAACAGGGCTTTGATGGGATCAAACATGTACAGACAGGCGGTTCCCCTTTTATACCCTGAACCCCCCTTAGTAGGAACAGGTTTAGAAACTAAGGTAGCTATTGATTCGGGGGAAGCGCTGGTTGCCAAAAATGATGGATTGGTTGATTACTTAGATGCCGGGAAAATAATTATATCCAATGATAATAGTTTGAAAGATACATACATACTATCAAAATTCCAGAGAACCAATCAAAGTACAGTATTTAATCAATACCCTATTGTTGAAAAAGGACAAAGAATTGAAAAGGGACAAATTATTGCTGATAGCCAATCTATTTATCAGGGTGAATTATCGCTGGGTAGGAATGTACTGGTTGCCTTTATGGTTTGGGGTGGTTATAACTATGAGGATGCAATCATCATAAGTGAAAAATTAGTTAGAGATGATGTATTCACTTCACTTCATGTTGAAGAGTATGAAATTCAAGCTCGAGAATTGAAAGTAGCTACGGAAGAGATTACCCGAGATATTCCCGGAGAAAGTGAAGAATCATTAAATAACCTTGAAGAAACAGGGATTATTCGTTTAGGAGCTGAAGTAAAAGCAGGTGATATTCTTGTCGGCAAGGTAACTCCGCGAGGAGAAGGAGAACTAAGTCCGGAGGATAGAATTTTAAGAGCTATTTTTGGAGAAAAAGCCAGTAACGTAAAAAATACCTCCCTAAGACTTCCGCCTGGAGAGCAAGGAGTTATAGTTGGGGTAACAGTACATTCCCTGGAAAATGGTGATGAATTACCCTCAGGTGTAATTAAGTCGGTTAAGGTAAGGGTTGCGCAGAAAAGAAAGATTAATGTGGGTGATAAAATAGCTGGACGGCATGGAAATAAAGGAGTAATCGCTAAGGTTCTAAGCGAAGAAGATATGCCTTTTTTAGAAGACGGTACTTCGGTGGATATTATTCTTAATCCTCTGGGAGTTCCCTCCCGAATGAATGTTGGCCAGATTCTGGAAATGTACCTTGGTTGGATTGCGAGCAAAATGGGAACCCGTTTTGTTGTACCAATTTTTGATGGACCTAAACTTCCAGAAATAACTGAGCTTTTAAAAGAAGCTAACATTCCTGGCGAAGGTAGAATGCCCCTTAGAGATGGTAAAGAAGGTGATTATTTCCTAAATGAAGTTAGTATAGGAAAAATGTATGTATTTAAACTAATACATCTGGTAGAAGATAAAATACATGCTCGAGCTATAGGACCCTACTCACTAATAACCCAGCAACCCCTCGGTGGAAAAACTCAGTTTGGAGGACAGAGGTTTGGAGAAATGGAAGTTTGGGCATTAGAGGGACATGGAGCAGCCTACACTTTGCAGGAAATGTTAACTATTAAATCTGATGATATAAGCGGAAGAAATAAAACCTTCAGGGACATTGTCAAAGGTAAGGGAGTGTCAGCTCCAGGGTGCCCTGAATCCTTTAAAGTATTAATTCAAGAACTAAGAAGTTTATGTCTTGATGTAATTTTAATGGCTAATGAAGAAAAAAAGTCAGCACTGAAAACACAATTATTACCAATTCAAGATAAAGTTGCTGCTGGTGCTATTTTTAGGGGGGATGGTGATTATGAATAAATTGAAAGAAAAAAATATCACTGAAACTATAAATTTTGATTATGTTGGTTTAAAAATCGCCTCACCTGAAGATATTCTTTCCTGGTCCAAAGGCGAGGTTCTAAAATCAGAGACTATTAACTATAGAACTTTAAGGCCAGAGCCTGATGGGTTATTTTGTGAAAAAATATTTGGACCTACCCGAGATTATGAATGCTACTGCGGTAGGTATAAAGGTATGCGTTATAAAACTGTTATTTGTGATCGCTGTGGAGTTGAAGTTATAGATACTAAAGTAAGAAGAGAGCGAATGGGCCATATAAGACTTAATACTCCAGTTGTTCATTCCTGGTACCTGAAAAGTATCCCCAGCAAGCTGGGGGTTATTATGGACTTATCACCGGTAATTTTAGAGCAGGTCATATATTATGGGGCCTACCTGATATTAAATTCCGGGAGTTCTCCCCTTAAAAACGGGCAGGTACTGTCAGAAGAGAGTTATCTTGAACAAAGGAAACTTTATCCCGACCTGGTTGTAGGTATGGGGGCAGAAGCCTTGAAGGAGTATCTATCAAACTTAAACCTTGATGTCCTCATAAAAGAGTTAAGAAAGGAAAATGAAACAGCCAAGAGTCAAAGGAAAAGTAAATTATTAAGAAAACTAAGCCTTCTTGAAGCTCTAAAAGCCACCGGGAACCGGCCAGAGTGGATGATTTTGAAGGTGTTACCGGTGCTTCCCCCTGATTTAAGACCTTTGATACATTTAGATTCAGGTCGCTTTGCCTCTTCAGATTTAAACGACCTATATAGAAGGGTAATAAACCGCAATAACCGGCTTAAAAAGCTAATGGAAGTGGGAGCACCTGGATTGATTATCCGAAATGAAAAAAGGATGCTTCAAGAAGCTGTAGATGCTTTAATAGATAATTCTAAGAGAGCCAGGCCCATAACAGGGAGTCATAACAAGCCCTTAAAGAGTTTGTCAGGTGTTCTCAGAGGTAAACAGGGAAGGTTTAGGCAAAATCTTTTAGGGAAAAGAGTTGATTATTCTGGAAGATCAGTTATTGTAGTAGGCCCTGAGCTTAAACTCCATCAATGCGGATTACCTAAAGAAATGGCCCTTGAGCTGTTTAAACCATTTGTTATTCATGAACTTACAGCAAGGGATTACGCGAGTAACGAGAAAGGTGCCAAGAAGCTTATTGAAAAAAGGGATGAAAAAGTATGGTCTGTTTTAGAAATTGTCTGTAAGGAAAAGGTTGTCCTTTTAAACAGAGCACCAACTTTACATAGAGCTAGCATACAGGCTTTTGAACCAATTCTGGTTGAAGGAAAAGCTATACGTATTCATCCAATGGTATGCGCTCCTTTCAATGCTGATTTTGATGGGGACCAGATGGCTGTCCATATTCCACTTTCTACCCAGGCGCAAGCCGAAGCAAAGATTTTAATGCTTTCCAGCCACAATTTACTTAGCCCAGCACATGGCAGACCATTAGTTTCTCCGACCCAGGATATTGTGCTTGGCTGTCATTATTTAACTTTAGAAGCTATAGAAAATAAAGCTGAGTTAAAATTATTTGCCAGGCCCGAAGAAGTAGTTTATGCTTTTGAGACTGGAGTGGTTGGATTGCATGAAAGCGTAAGAGTGTTATTAGGGAACAACCTGGTAACTACAACTCCAGGTAGGATTATTATAAATATTGAGATTAACAAAGCTCTGGGAACTAAAATGGGTGTTAATTTTCCCTATCTCAATACGCAGTATGATAAAAAGAACCTTCAAAACTTAACTTATGATTGTTATGAAGCGTTCGGTTCTTCTAAAACCTCTGAATTACTGGATGCCATTAAAGAATTAGGTTTTAAATATGCTACCTTAAGTGGTGCGACCATTAGTTTTGCTGATATGAAGGTTCCTATGCAGAAAGAGATTTTACTTCAAGAAGCTGAAAATGAAGTTAAATTTTTAGAAAAAGAATTTTTAATGGGTCGCCTCTCTCCAGAAGAGCGATATAGGAAAGTCGTTAAAACCTGGGATGAAACGCGAAGAAAAATTACCGAAGCAGTAGTGAAAAACTTTGCTGAATTTGACAATCTCTATATGATGTTTACCTCTGGTGCGCGGGGAAATCGTGATCAAGTTAGCCAGTTAGTGGGAATCAGGGGCTTAATGACTGACCCCACAGGGAGAGCTATTGAATTTCCCATTAAATCCTCATTTCTTGATGGATTAGGTGTTCTGGAGTACTTTATTTCTACCCATGGAGCTCGAAAGGGTTTAGCGGATACTGCTTTGAAAACTGCTGATGCAGGTTATCTTACCAGAAGGTTGGTTGATGTTTCCCACGAAATAACTATTTCTGAAGATGACTGTTCACTGGTGAACATAAAAGCTAAAATTAAGGGTACATATAGTCAAATACCATTTCATACTCGTATTTTCAATAAAATAACTGTTGAAGATATTATAGACCCTGAAACGATGGAAATAATTGTAAGTAAGGGAGAAACAATATCTTTTCCACAGGCAAAACGCATAGAAGAGTCAGGTATTACTGAATTAGTTCTAAAACAACCTCTGGATTATTTAGAAGTTATGGATATTATTGAGGGTAGAAACGTTATTGAAACCTTAGAAGAGAGGATATCTGGAAGAATAGCTGCTTTTGATATTGTTGACCCTCTTAGTAAGGAGGTAATCGTTAAAGCTGGAAACATTATTACCAAGAAATCTGCCAGAATTATTAGCGAAACGGATATCAAGAGGGTTAGAATAAGGTCTGTATTAACCTGTAAAAGCCTTAAGGGCGTATGTGCAAACTGCTATGGCGTAAGTCCTGCCACCCAAAAGATTGTAGAAGTTGGAGAAGCTGTGGGAATAATTGCAGCTCAATCAGTTGGCGAACCCGGGACCCAGTTAACTATGAGAACTTTTCATACAGGTGGAGTGTCAGCAGAAGATATAACCCGTGGTTTACCCAGGGTAGAAGAATTATTTGAAGCCAGAAAACCTAAACGAGAAGCCATTACTGCTGAAATTAAGGGTAAAGTTAGAATAACCCAGGAAGAAGGTAAGCGAAAAATAACTGTTTTTGGGGACAATGATTCCCGAACCTACGAAGTTAGTTTTGGTCAAGAAATAGAAATTTGGGACGGCGTGAATGTTGATGAAGGTCAGCGGTTAACCGAGGGAGCAGTTAATCCTCATAAACTGCTTGATCAATATGGACCTAATAAAGTAAGGGAATATCTGCTAAGAGAGGTCCAAAAAGTATATAAAAGCCAGAAGGTTGATATTAATGATGTTCATCTGGAAATCATTATCAGGCAAATGTTAAGGAAAGTAGCTATAGAAGATGGAGGAGATTCTGATTTCTTACCTGGAAATCTGGTGGACCGCTATATTTTAGAAGATATCAGGCAGTACTATGTTGAACAAGGAAAAAGACCTCCTCAAGGAAAATCAATGCTGTTCGGGATCACTAAAGCGGCGTTAACTACCGAAAGTTTCTTATCGGCTGCTTCTTTCCAGGAAACAACCCGAGTACTTACTGATGCAGCTATTCGCGGAAAAATTGACGAGCTTCAGGGTTTAAAAGAAAATGTTATTTTAGGTAGGTTGGTTCCTGCAGGTACGGGAAGCCCTGCCTATAAAGATATTTTAACTTCTGAAGAAAACCTTGACATATTTGCTGTATAAATGATATTATTAACTTTATCAGATTAGGCGGAGGTATTATGTTGTAATGCCAACTTTTAGCCAGTTAGTTAAAAAAGGAAGAAAAGTATTAGTAAGTAAGTCTAAATCACCTGCTTTGGATGGTAACCCTCAAAAAAGAGGGATTTGTACCAGGGTATATACTATGACTCCAAAAAAGCCTAATTCAGCATTAAGGAAAGTAGCCAGGGTTAGGTTATCTAATAGAATGGAGGTCACTACCTATATTCCTGGTATAGGGCATAACTTACAGGAACACTCGGTGGTCCTGATAAGGGGAGGCAGAGTAAAAGACTTACCAGGAATTAGGTATCATATGGTTCGTGGAACTCTTGATGCTAGTGGAGTTTCCGGTAGAGAACAAAGCAGGTCCAAATATGGAACCAAAAGACCTAAAGAAAAGGGGGTAAAGTAAATGCCGAGGCGAGGGAGAATTCCTGAAAGAGTTTTAAATCCTGATCCTATTTACCATACCACTGTGGTAGCAAAATTAATCAATTATGTTATGGAGCGAGGGAAGAAATCTCTAGCAGAGACGATTGTATACAATGCTTTCAGTATGGTAGGGGAGAAAACTCAGAAAAACCCTTTAGAAGTATTTGAAAAAGCGGTCAATAATGCTCGACCCCTTTTGGAAGTTAAACCCAGAAGAGTTGGAGGAGCAACCTACCAGGTACCGGTAGAAGTACCTGTGCAGAGAGGTATTTCAATGTCTCTAAGGTGGATGGTTAATTCTATGCGCAAGCGTAGTGGGGGCCAAAAAAGGGCTTTTGAGAAGTTAGCTGCAGAAATTCTGGACGCTTATAATAATACCGGAGCTTCAATCAAGAGAAGAGATGATGCTCATAAATCAGCTGAAGCTAATAGAGCATTTGCCCATTTTAGGTGGTAATAAAAACAACATGAAAGAAATCAGAAACATAGGAGTTATTGCTCATATTGATGCTGGCAAGACAACCACTACCGAGCGTCTTCTATTTTTCACTGGAAAAATATACCGTTTGGGAGAGGTGGATAGTGGAACTACCCAGATGGATTATATGGTTCAGGAAAGAGAAAGAGGAATCACTATAACTGCTGCAGTAACTACCTGTTTCTGGAAAGATTATAAAATTAATATTATAGATACACCAGGCCATGTGGATTTCACCATAGAGGTAGAAAGGTCATTAAGGGTACTGGATGGTGCAGTAATGGTGCTTTGTGGAGTAGCAGGAGTTCAGACACAATCTGAGACAGTTTGGCGACAAGCTGACAGACATAATATACCTCTTATAGTTTATGTAAATAAAATGGACAGGACGGGTGCTAATTTTGATAAAGCACTTAATTCATTGAAAGAAAAACTGGGAATTACAGCTGTAGCTATAAACATTCCCTTAGGGGAAGAAGAGGATTTTCGAGGGATTATTGATATCATAAATATGAAATCAATAGTTTATGAAGATGATTTAGGATTATCTCCACGAGAAGAGGCTATCCAAGATGAACATCTTGATAGGGCGTTATTCTATCGCGAGAAGTTGTTAGAAAAAGTAGCCGAACTTAAAGAAGAACTTACCCTTAAATATCTTGAAGGAAAAGAGATAACTCCTGAGGAAATTAATCAGGCATTAAGAGAAGCAACCATCAGTTACGAAATCGTACCAGTTCTTTGCGGTACTTCATTTAAGAATAAAGGAGTTCAACCTCTTCTTGATGCCATTATTAATTATCTTCCTTCACCCCTGGACGTGCCTACAATAAAAGCTATTAACCCTTTCACACAAAAAACAGAAGAAAGAAGGGCTGATATTAACGAACCGTTTTCAGCTCTGGCTTTTAAAGTAGTTTCTGATACTTATGTAGGAAGGCTTACTTTTATACGAGTCTACTCTGGTTCTGTAAAAGCAGGCTCTTATATTTATAATGTCAATAAAAAAGAAAAGGAAAGAGTTTCCCGGCTCTTGAAAATGCACGCTAACCGCCGGGAAGAAGTTCCGGAAATAGAGGCAGGCGACTTAGGCGCGGTGGCTGGGTTAAGAGTTACTTCTACTGGTGATTCATTAACTGAGGAATTAAACCCTATTTTATTAGAGAATATTCATGTACCAGTGGCGGTAGTGTCTCAAGCAATTGAACCGAAGAGTCGTGTTGATCAGGATATTTTAGCTCTTTCGCTAAATAAACTGTCCGATGAAGATCCCACTTTTAATTATAAGGTAGATCCTGATACCGGACAGTTAGTTATTTTTGGTATGGGAGAGTTGCACCTGGAAATAATAACTGATAGATTAAAAAGAGAGTTTGGAGTAGGGGTAAATGTTGGTAATCCACAAGTTTCTTATAGAGAAACTGTAACTACATCTTCAGAAGCTCAAGGAAAATATATTAAGCAAACGGGTGGTAAGGGGCAGTATGGTGATGTTACTTTGAGATTGGAGCCATTGGAAAGAGGAAAAGGTAATGAGATTGTTAATGCTATTAGAGAAGGAGCGGTTCCCAGGGAGTTTGTTGCTGCAGTGGAAGAGGGAATTAGACAATCTCTGGAGATGGGTACGGTTGCCGGTTACCCTGTTGTAGATGTGAAAGTTATTATTGAGGATGGTTCTTACCATTTAGTAGATTCGTCAGCTATAGCTTTTCGCATTGCCGGTTCAATAGGATTTAAAGAAGCAATGAGGAAAGCTTCGCCTATTTTGCTTGAACCAATAATGTTTATGGAAGTGATTATTCCTGAGGAATATTTAGGTAATGTTTTATCTCATCTGGTTAGTTCTCGCGCTGAGGTGCAGGGAATTGAGATACATGGAATTACCAGGATTGTATCACTAAAAATTCCTTTAAACGAAACTTTTAATTATGCAACTATTCTTCGTTCAATGACACAGGGTAGAGGAGTTTTTAATTTGGAGTTTGCACAATATAAGGAAGCTCCATCCTATGTATTATCAAAAATATCAGGTTTAGTTTAGAAAGGAGGAACAATTTTTATGGGTAAACCAAAATTTATAAGAAAGAAACCCCATCTTAATGTGGGAACCA
>QLTX01000139.1 GCA_018725175.1 Candidatus Psychracetigena formicireducens | reverse complement strand
AACCAGAAAAACAGCACTACGAGACGCTTTGTGAGTGATAATAACCACTCAAGGGCTAAACTCCTGTTAAAAAAACGGTCCCCTGAATTCTCAGGGGACCATATTTAAGCATTACCATCTATAATTGGTTTAAAATAAGCCTTTTACCTGACCGGTGTTTACATCCACATCAACCCGTCTAAAAGCTGGGTCGGAGGAAGTTCCTGGCATAAGGGTTATAGAACCAGTCATCGGGCAGAGGAACTTAGCTCCGGAGAATATCAGAATATCTCTTACAGGTAAAATCCAACCTTTGGGAGCTCCCTTAAGAGTAGGGTCATGACTGAGACTAAGATGGGTTTTAACCATCATTGTCATGTAATCAGCAAATTTAGGGTCGGATTCCAGTGCCTGGGCTTTTTCGGTAGCTTCAGGGGTCCAGGATACACCGTCTGCACCGTACACATTTTTAGCAATTAAATTAACTCGGTCGCGAAGTTTGGTCTCTAATGGATATAAGAACTTGAAGTTAGATTCTTCTTTACAGGCATCAATGACTGCATCGGCTAATTCCAGGGCACCATCGCCACCGTAACGCCAGTGTTGAGATACCGCACAACGAGCGCCAACTGCTTCCACAGCCCGGAGGATGGCATTAATTTCTTCCTGAGTATCAGAGTGAAAAGCGTTGATACATACCACAGGGTTAGCTCCTGAAAGCTTCACGGTATTTAAATGATGTAACAGGTTAACCAACCCATTCTCTACTAATCCTACATCTTCTTTAGTGTAGGCTTGGGGTAGGGGCAAGCCGGGGGTTACCTTAGGTCCACCACCATGCATTTTCAAAGCCCTGATAGTAGCAACTAATACTACAGTATTGGGATACAAACCACTCAAGCGACTTTTAACATTCCAGAACTTCTCAAAGCCGATATCTGCACCGAATCCACTTTCGGTTACATGGTAGTCAAACATCTTCAAACCAACTCTATCAGCGATAATAGATGATTGCCCTATGGCAATGTTGGCAAAAGGTCCAGCATGCACCAAAACGGGCTGATATTCGGCCGACCAGCACAGAGTAGGGTTAATGGTGTTTCTCATCCAGGCAGCCATAGCACCACCTACATCCAGGTCACCGGTGGTAACAGGCTTGCCATTTCTGTCAAAAGCTACAGTGATATTATCCAATCTTTCTCTTAAGTCTTTCAAATCGCGGGCTATGGATAAGATAGCCATAAGTTCAGAACTTACCGCAATACCAAATTTTGATTGCATCAGAAAACCATCGGTTTTACCACCTATACCAATAATTATATTTCTTAGACTTTGAGCGCAAAAATCTATTATCCAGCCAAATTCTACTCGGGTGGGGTCAATGTCCAGGCGACGTAACCCCCTTTTGGAGAGCTCTTTATCAGTGTAATTTCTTTCATGCTGCATACGAGCGTTAAGGGCTACCATACCCAGATTATGAGCATTCATAATATCGTTTATGTCACCGGTAAGACCCAGAGAAAATTCGGTCATAGGAATGAGCAAGGACAACCCTCCACCAGCGGCAGTTCCTTTGATGTTCATGGTTGGTCCCCCAGAAGGCTGACGGAGACCACCACCTACATTAACTCCTCGTTTACTTAATCCCTCTATAAGCCCCAGGGTGGTAGTGGTTTTTCCTTCACCTAAGGGAGTGGGGGTAATGGCTGTTACATCAATAAAATAGCCATTAGGTTTATCTTTAAGTCGTTCCATTACTTTCAGGAAATCAATTTTGCATATTTTATTTCCATATGGAAGAACCTCTTCCTTTTCCAGCTTTAAGATTTCCCTGGCCTGGTCAACTGAAGGCATATGTTCTTCAGCAGCATAACCAATTTCCCAGTCTTTCATTACTACAGGATCATATTTATTATTTTGCACTGTTACTATACTCACCCTCTTTTATATAATTTTTTGTTATAAATTTGGTAACCATCTTACTTCATGCTTATTTTAATAATTGATATTGTTAAAAACCCTAATACTTGTTTTTCAACAACAAGATTTAACCGCTCTTTCTGCTGCTTCTATGGTATTAACCAGGAGCATAGTAACGGTCATCGGTCCCACACCTCCGGGTACGGGTGTGATAGCTGAAGCTTTTTCTTTTATACCTTCAAAATCTACATCGCCCACAATAATTGCTTTACCTGATTCAGTTTTTCCTATCCGATTAATGCCTACATCAATGACCACCACCCCCTCTTTAACCATGTCAGCGGTAACCAAGTTGGCTTTGCCCACGGCAACCACCAATACATCCGCTCTTTTGGTGTGAACGGAGATGTCTTTGGTAAAGACATGGCACAGGGTTACAGTAGCACCCAAACCGTCTTTTTCCTGCGACAGAAGCATAGTGAGGGGTCTTCCAACAATATTACTTGCCCCTACTATCACCACTTCTGCTCCCTTCAAATTAACTCCTGTGCGAATAAGAAGCTGGTAAATACCATGGGGTGTGCAGGGAAGAAAAGCTTCTTCTCCTCGCATCAGCTTACCAAGGTTTAGCGGTGTGAAAGCATCAACATCTTTTTCTGGAGAGATGTAATTAATGATATTATCCGCTTTAATCTGTTTGGGTAAAGGAAGTTGAACCAGAATACCATGAACTCCAGGGTCTTTATTGAGGGTATCTACGGTACCCATAACCTCCATTTCTGTGGCATCAGCGGGTAATTTAATAGTTTCAGAACACATGCCAATTTCATCGCAACCCTTGGCTTTGGAGGTGATATAAGAGATGGATGCTGGGTCATCACCAACGAGAACCACGGATAGTTTGGGAGTGACACCCTTTTCTTTGAGTTTAGCAATCCTTTCTTTAATTTCCTGACGGATTTCGGTAGCTATTTTATTTCCGTCTATAATTTTTGCTGCCATACAAGATCCTCCTATAAAATTTATTGTTCCCCAATTAAATATTTTGAATAATAAGTCAGGTTTAATTTACGGAAACTAAAATAATTTTAAGGCTTAAGCAAATAATAGTCAATAATATTACTTTATTAAAAAAATTATAAAGAAGTTTGTTTAGCTATTTAGTTAAAAATAATCCTACTTCCTTTAAGTTGAGAAAGGTTTTTTTACTTTAAATATAACTATAAGTATAATTATTAATAAGATATCCACGCCGGTTAAAACAGTCATATTTAACCAGGCTTCCTGCCAACCTGCTTCCTTTTGAACTATTCCCACGATGGGGGTAATCAGGTAGTAGGTGGGAAAAATTCTACTCAACCATTAAGGTATCTGCGGAAAGATATAGGCTAAGGCAGGAAAGAAATTAAGTAATATCGTAAGGCAACTTTTTTTGTCAAGCAAATTTTTAAAAAATGGTGAATTTTTCAAACAAAACACCTATTATTTAAATTTGTGGGAAGTTACGGGTTAAAAGATGAGATTGCTTAGGGACTTTATCCCTCGCAGAGACAAACAAGGAAGTCATTGCGAAGACCCGCAGGGTCTGTGGCAATCTCATTACTTCCCCTCCCTCTGTCACTCTGGACCCCGATCCAGAGTCTCCGTTTTTCCCTATCATTCGTCATTCTGGAATGATTAGTATTTGTCCCCGTAGGGGCAATCCAGAATCTCCACCTCCCCCGTCATCGCGAGCCCCAGCACCTATTGGAGATTGGTGAATAGGTGCGGGGCATGGTGGCGATCCGACCTGTAAGGTCGTTGCGAGGGCGTAGCCC
>QLTX01000138.1 GCA_018725175.1 Candidatus Psychracetigena formicireducens | reverse complement strand
TATCAGGCCAAATGTAAATGTCAAAGTGGTCTTTTTTAAGATTATCAATTATTATTCTCTTTTCTTCATTTTTTACTATATCGCTACTCAGACTATCCATGCGAGTAAGTAGTATGCGGTTTAAATTTGGCTGATTACTGAAGAATATTCCCTGCTCTGAGATATAAAAAAGAGTATCTTTCAATTTATCAATTGTTTCCACCACAATACTACTGGGTGCAGATGTGTCTGAACAAGCAAGTTTGATTTCACTTATTGTGGCACCCCTTTCAGAACCTCCTGAAAAGGAATAAAGGAAGATAGAAGTGGCAACCTTAGTTCCAAAGAAATATGAAAGGTAAGCATTGCCTAAACTTTTATCCGCTTTCTTAGCACCAGCATCCATAGAGGTTATATCTTGAGCGATAATGCTATCAAACTCATTGCCTATATGTTTTATAAGCTCACGCCTTAACTCTTCTTTATTAAGGTCAAAATCTGCTACTCTTATATAAGGTCGGGTGGTATGTTTTAATGAGTGAACTACCAGGGACAGTAATCGCAATACTCCACGGGTTCTTTGAAAGGTAGGAAAGGAGCCCCACCTTTTATAAAGAACATCTATGACTTCGGGTTGGAAAGGATAGCTATCCTTAAACCTTTCCCGATAGGTTGATTTCTCCACCCCTTCAGGTAATAATTTCTCTCTTTCAGCATAGTTTAAAAATTCTTCTATAATATTATTGGCATCATCTGTGGAAATACTGCTGAATAACCTCCTCCTTATAATATGAGCTATTTCTTCATCTTGAACCGGAGAATAAATCTTCTCAGTCCTACCGGTAATTTTTTGTAGTTGTTGAAACAGTTTTTCAGCACCCTCATCATAATGTTCCAGGTGGCTGGAAGGTAGAGTTAGGAATAGAATAGATTTAGGAAGTGTACTAATGGTAGCAGTAAGCTCATGAATGAAAGTTAATACTTGCGAAGCCAGGGTAGATTCTCCAACTTGAATACCAGCAGCTTTAGTAGCATAAGCCAGGATTTCGTCCATAAGTATCATTAAGGGTTGGTGATTATCAAGGAGCTCTCTTAGGTTATTCTTACCGGGTGAGGTTTTACCTTTAAGCTTTTCTACGGTTCCGGTAAGCTGTCTTTCTATCTCCTCCCATAAAATATCATTGTTTGGGTTAAGAGAAGTTCCGTCAATAACCACAACTTGAGTATTCCAATCCCTGGCTTTATGATAAAGGGCAATCAAAGCATGTGTTTTACCACCACCAAAAGGAGTATAAAGCTGGATTATAGAATCTCCACTCTCCCCTTTCAATCTTTTTTCAGCTACCTGCAGAAGATTTTGGAGACCATAAGTAAGATAAGTTTTTCTAAAGAAAATATCTGGTTTTAAATATTCTTCCTGTGCTCTACCTTTATACACTTCCCACAGGTCAGCTGCAAAGACATCCATAGCGAGTCTTCCTTCTAAAATATCTTTATGAGGTATGGCTACTGTTGAAAAAGGTTTCATATCAGTCTCCTTTTATATGATATTCCAGAGCTTTCATCATCTGGCTCTTTTCTTTTAGTTTCTTTAATAGACTTTCAAACTTTTTTAGGTTTACATTGATGGTCCTGTGAAGTTGTTTTTCATTATTTGGTAAATTAAAATCCCTTATATCTAAACCTGCTTTTTCTGTTGCTTTAATAACCCAGTCTTCCAATTTTGGACATAAAATGATTATTTTGTTGTTATTCCTGTTATCGACCATAATTTTAATGCTAAATTCGTTTGAATTTTCTATTAACTCTAAATTTTGTATATATGGAGGCTGATTGCTATAAGGATCTTCATCTATCAACCCCTTAAAGCCATTATGCTTTTCAAGCTGTTTACAAACACCTGATTTGTTTCCGGAATGAATCATTTTATTCTTTGGAACACCTAAAACTTTTAACAGCAGTCCATCGGGTTTACACTCAAAAAGAATCATTTTAGAGTTCCCAGAAATCTTTCAATATTAAAAAATATATCTATGCCTAAATCCATTATTTTACCCAACTCTTTCTTACCCAAAGATTTAACTTTAGTTTGATGGTCTATGAAATGGGTAATAAAAACTGCTATTTCATCCTTAGGAGACTTTTCGAGAATTGAAAGTAATAAATAAGGATTATGGGTGGAAATAAAATATTGATTATTATTGGTATCTAATGCTATTTGTTCAGCAAGATATTTAGTGTAATAGGGAAAGCTATGTGCTTCTGGTTCTTCAAATGATATTACTGATTCTTTATTAGAGTAAATTGCTGTAAGGAAAAAAATAATTCCTTGAAGGGTTTCAGACAACAAAGAATAGGGGTATGATATAAAGATTTTTTCAGAAAGTTTTAATATTTCAATCTTATCCTCATGTGATCTAAAAACCAATTTTAAACCAAAGGGTTCTAAAATTTCACTTATTATATTATTTATTTCTTTATGAGTTCTTACCACAGCTAATAAATTATCACCAAAGGGTGGTAAAAGGAACTCAGCTTCTTTTTTCGGAAAGGTATTTCTAATAGTAAATTTATAATATTTATAAGGTGGGTTCCAATTATTAGAGGTGTTTCCCCCACCTGTGTAATCAAAATCAAAAGAATAAAGAACCTTAAAAGATACTTTATCTTTTTCAATACAAGAGCCTCTATACCTCCCTTTTTCATATTTAATTTCCAGAGTAACATCATCAACTTTAATAAAAACACTTTCTTCTAAATTGTCATCATAAAAAAGATTAGTTAAACTCTCAAACCTCACATAGTTTTTAATAGGTTCGTAGAATCTACCAAAGGATAAAAGTCCAAAAGTTTCTAAAATATTAGACTTGCCAGTATTGGGCTCACCGATAAAGATATTTATTCTTTTGCATTCTGCACGCAAATGTTTTATTGATTTAAAATTCTTTATTTCTAATTCTTTTAACATATTTCACCTCTGTAATAATTTAACCATAAGCTTCACCTATGTTGCATCAATAATATCATTTTTTTAAAAAAGGTCTTTTTGAGTAACGGTATCTTTTAATTCACTCATTATCTTTTCTTTTCCAGATAGGAAACCATCCAATAATTTCTTCTCTCTACTTTCGGAGGGTAAAGTTTCTGAAATTGCCTGAGCCACGCGATAAAAAGCGTCTTTCTTACCAAAACTACTTTCGGTTAGAGTTTTTCTAAGGTCATTTCCTCTTCCCTCTTTCCATAGGAGGATGACTCTATGAAGTATATCTATCATTTCATTTGAATCTTCTAACTCCTGGCTATTTCTATCCAAAGGACCTAAAACCATTATAAATTCTTTATCTTTCTTGATAAAGCTTTGGTTCCACACTTTGGATAGGTCCACACCCACGCTCTGAGAGAGCTTTCGCGCGTCATCAAAGAGCACTTTGGCTTCTTTATAAACCCATCTCCAGAGCAAATAATATTTAGTAAGGGGGGAAAGTTCCTCAGCAATTCCATTGTGTAGTATTTGATGAACCGCATAATCGGTGATAATCTCTCTTACATAATCAAGAAGTTTATCTGCTCTGATTACATTTCCTCCATAATCAATAACCTTATCATACTTACCAAATATTTCTATGGCTGACCCTATTCCAGCAATAAAGTAATCTGCTCCTGAAATACCTTCCTGCCAAAGTCGTTCCAGTTTTTTATATAGGTAATTCTTTATCTCTTCTTTTACTTCATTATACCAACCTGTTTCTATCCTTTTCATTTTGCGTACGACAAAGTAAATGGAAGATGCGAGTGCTGCGGATTCTTGAGCCCTTACCCGAGCTTTCATCTCTG
>QLTX01000137.1 GCA_018725175.1 Candidatus Psychracetigena formicireducens | reverse complement strand
TGGTCTCTTACCATGAGAGGACTTTCACCTCCTATATGTAGCGTCATAATAATTCGCACATAAATAAGTTTTATGATATACTGGGAACAAACCAAAAGGAGGCTTGTTCCCTATGATAAGGTTTAAGATTCATGATGCAGAAACTTTTGTAGCTGCTATTCAGGACGAGATATCTCGAACCAGAGAGGGCCGATATTTCCATAGACTCCATGTTGTTCTTTGTGTCCTTCAAGGATATAGCACCTATGAGGCAGCTCGTATCTACGGAGATTCAAAAAGAGCTGTCCAATATTGGGTCGGCCGACTTCTTTCCCATGGTCTTGCAGGACTATGGGATAAAGAACATCCCGGCCGTCCACCTCAATTAGCTCAATCAAATGAACAGGAATTGTGGAATGACCTACTACAGTCTCCCAGAGACCTTGGATACGATCAAAATTTGTGGGATGGCCCCCTCCTCTCCCATCATATCAAAGAACGATATACGGTCACTCTTAGTGTTCGCCAGTGCCAAAGACTTTTTCACAAATTCGGTCTCACACTTCAAAGGCCTCGACGCCAGCCGCGGGAAGCAGACCCTTTGCAACGGGAAGCTTTTAAAAAAAGTTCCAAGAATGGATGAAAGATCCGCACATTCAACTTTGGGCAGAAGATGAAGTTCATTTTCAACGACATACCACCTTGACGCGGATGTGGGCTCCCAAAGGCCAACAACCTCGTGTAATTTCTGCTTCGACTCGCCAAAAAATAGGATTCTTTGGTGCAATCAACCTGAAAACGGGCTCCTTGTTAACCCAAAAAGATTCCCCATTCAATGCCGACATCTTTCGAAATTTCCTTCATTATCTTCTTCAGCATACTCAAGGGAAAATACACCTTATTCTGGACAAGGTCAGTTATCACAGAGCACAGGATCTGAAAGAATTCCTCAAACAGAATCAACACCGCCTTGTCCTTATTTTTCTACCGCCATACTCCCCGGATCTCAATCCCATCGAACGAGTCTGGAGAATTACTCGACGACAAAAAACGCACAATCGCTACTTTGAATCGATAGAAAAACTAGAAGAAACCTTAACCTCACATTTTTTGAAATGGGAGCAACCAAATGACACACTCCGTGTATTATGTGCAAATATTTAAGGCGTTTCATATAACAGTATAAACTGTCGGTTGTTCTAAGGTGCTTTCATATAATCAAAGACTGGGAGGCGATATGAATAGACTAAAGAGGATTACTTCGAAAATAAATAAGGTATAATAAAGAAATACATCTTTTTAATTAGGAGCGAATATTTTACAATGAAAAAAAACCATAATAATTCTATACCTGCCCTGTTTACAGGAATATCAATAATATTATTATTCGCTTCCTCCCTGGTTCTTAGTTTTTTTGAACCAGAATATATCAAGCAACAAACTTCAGAACGTATCATTGAACCTTTTATCTTAATATCAAGAAAAGATGAAAAAGTTCCCGAAGCAACTACTGAAATGTTGACCAACATAGCCAGAATTCTTAAGGCAGATGGTTTTATAGGTAAAGAGGTAAAAATTACCCTGCATGATGTTGAAGTTGAGGGTGCAAGAGATGTCATAAAACCAACTATAGCTATCCCCCTTACTTACCAGGAAATCCAGAAATTAACTAGAATAGCAATTAGAGAACATATTTCAAAACCCAACTCTTTTATGGAAGAGGGTTATTCCAGGTGGGTGGCTTCCAAAGCTTTCAATCTTGACCCCCACCGCTTTAGCCGAGCAGCTCTGGAAGCTAGAACTATCCGGGAATTAGAAGAAGTAATTTTCTTTGAATCAGGTAGAAATTTTACCCCTCGTTCGCGATTTCAGGCTGAATCCTTCGTTGATTTCCTGAAGATTGAGGGTTATGACCTAAAAGATGTTCTGAGTTATTCTAATCGTTTTCTCTCCAGAGAGGTCGCCATTCCTTTAGAAAGCAGATGGCTGGAATACCTGAAAAACTTACCTTACCTTGTGGATATCACGGATTTAAGGTATTTCTTAACGGAATGGGCTACCGTATTCATCCAGGTAACCCGAACCCTTGATGCGATATACCCTACATTGATAAAACCCCTGGATTTCCATTATAGAGCCCTTTTACATCATATAGAAACAGTTAACCGCCAGGATTTTGATAAAGAAAAAGTAGAAATGGAAATAATATCCGCTCGTTTACCCCAACTAAGGGAGGTAAGAAGCGTCTGGGGGCTTCCCGCTTATTGGGATTTTGCCAGTTTCTGGCTTTTATCTGTGGCTTTTTGTCTTATCCCTTTCCTGGTAATGAAAAAAATAAAATCATCCGAGATTAGAGTTATATTAATGTTTATCGGAATTATATTAGCTCAGTCCCTGACTTTTATTAAATTTCATATAGGGCTTTCCCTCTTAGTAGGATTTACCTTATTAACCATCTATCTGGTATTTCTCTTTTTCCACCTGACTGATAGCACTCTACAGACCACTCAAAATAGCCTTTCTCCCTTAACCCGTTTGACCCTTCCCCTGCTACCGCTGGTTCTCCTAATAATAAGTCTTAACATAGCCGGTATACCTTTTTATGAACCTTCTTTGTTAGGTTTTGCCCTGATTGCTGTTTTTTATCTTGACCTGAAAGAACCACAGCAATTAGGTTTATCTCCCGGAGGTTTCAACTCTATGCTCCTGGCTTTCTTGATAACCTTTGGTTTGTACTTTTACCTACCGATTAATTTTGAGATGGAATTTACCTCCCTATCTATGTTTGGACTGGAACTGACTTTTCTTTTAGCCTGGGTAACCCTAACTTTTGCACTCTTTTATCACTTGCTAAAACCTTACCTTCCGGATATTTTACTTTTTCTGATAGTACCAATCCTCGGAATAACAGCGGAACTTATATGGCAGAAACCTCTTCTTTATACCGAGGTGGCAGGGTTCTGGTTAACCCTAAGCCTCCTGTTTTTATTAACCAGAAGTCTTCCCCTTCTCTGGGCACTTAGCATAGCCCGCAGCATAGTATTGATTCAGCTTCAACCTGAGGTTTCTCCCTACTTATTTTTACCCCTAGGAGTGATGATTCTTCTGACAATTTTGTATAAGATAATACACAGGTATATTTTTAGACGGAGGTTATCTAACTTATGAACAAGAAACAAGTTTACTTAGTTATTTTGCTTACCCTATCCCTGCTACTGTTAACTGCAGGTGCCTATTATGTTTATCAATTTTTTTCCGGGAATTTGCCTACACCTCAATCCCTGAGACTGGGACCCGTGGAAATCAGGTTATATAGTGTGTGTATTCTTCTGGGTGTGTTGCTTAGTTACGCTTTTGGCTTCTGGCGGGCTAAAATATATAACTTTTCTCCTTCTATGGTGGATGATTTACTCCTTTTAGGGGTTCCCCTCGGATTAATAAGCACCCGCCTGGCTTATGTTCTACTTAACCTGCCTTATTACCTTAGTGACCCCATAAAAATCTTTTACATCTGGGAAGGTGGACTTACTCTTCATGGTGGTATCGTAGTAGCTGTACTCATCCTCTACTTCTACACTCGCGCTAAAAAGATTTCCCCCTGGAGAGTTGGGGATGCCTTCGCTCCCACTTTATTCATTGCCGAGGGTATCGGGCGTTGGGGTAATTTCTTCAATCAGGAATTAATAGGTTATCCGACCACCGGCTTTTTAAGAATGTTTGTAGCTCCAGCTTTCAGGCCCTGGGGCTATCAGACTTACACCTTTTTTCACCCGGTTTTCCTGTATCAGTCAGTAGCTAATTTTCTGCTTCTCGGATTAGTACTTTATCTTGAACATAAAAAGAAGTTTAAAGAAGGAGAGGTGC
>QLTX01000136.1 GCA_018725175.1 Candidatus Psychracetigena formicireducens | reverse complement strand
TTTCGTGGCATAGTATCCTCCTATGCCATATTATACACCTATTTATTACTTTTGCAAGTAAGTACTAGCATCACGTGGTATAGTTGGGGTGATAGCGAAAAGAAGTGACCTTTCGAATCCTGCGGACAGGGGATCAGTAGAGAAAGTGTCAAATTTACTGGGGGTTCAGAATCCCTGAAGATTAATAAGGAGGTGATAGAACTTAGAGAATGTGTGAGAAGTAGGGAAAAAACAAGAAAGGTGGTGATAGGACTTAGAGAATGTGTGGGCGACAGAACCAAGAAAAGAAAGGAGGTGATGGAAGCTTAAGGGATGTGTGAGAAGCAAGGTTAGTTAAAAAATACTATATAATTAAAAGGAGGAAAAAGAAATGAAAAGATTTGTGGTAATAAGTTTAACTATCATTTTAATGGCCCTTTCAATCTTCCATGTTTGGGAAGAGCCAGCTCAGGGCGGTGCTAACTCTATTGAAGAGCGTGAGGTTATCATTATAGGACCCACCTTTCAAACCTTTGATACAGACGCCGACCAATGGTCAATCTTTGTAACCGCAGTGAGTTTTGGTTCCGCTCCCAGGGAAGGAAGGTTATCAGAGTTTACAGTTAATGGGGTGGATATTATGCCACTCATCCCCAAGCCTGCCACCATTCCGATCTATCCTCTTGATGGAGAGATGGATAAAGGTGCCTTTAAAAGGTGGAAAAACTTTCACGAACGAGCAAATGCCTTTAAAATACAGCCTTTCTCTAAAGAAGAGGAGAGAGAGTTTCACGATTTAACCTTTAGAATAAAGGAGGTCGCACAGAGACGAAAAGAAGTTAAGCCACTCTGGTTTCAATTAAATACCTTAGAACTACCCTTCAACCCCAAGGTAAGTCAGACTTACATCATCACACTTGCAGTGCAAGCTGGTAACTTTAGCTCTTCCTTCCAAAGCTCTATTTTAGTGGTTAATGTACCGGAAAATCCCAACTGGTTCCCTGCTGAACTTCACATCCATTCTAATTATTCTGATGGCAACCGAACACCTGCCCAACTTGCTTCCGAGCTAACAAACAAACATTACAGAATAGGCTATGTTACTGATGAGCCTGCTGGCTGGGGTCAAACTGCTCCCAGTATACTACCAAGAATGAGTGATCCTGATAACACCTTTCGTAATCCTGATGGCACCCCTCGTAAACCTACCTGGGAAGAGTACGCAAATGCGGTTAGAAATGCGTCTAACATTTCAATAGTCATGCTGCCAGGACTTGAGATTTCAGCTTCACCACAGGAGAGAACTCATACCGGAATTCATCAAGGCCATGCTTTGGCTTATGGTATAGTTACTCTTACGGGTTCTCAAACTTTTGAGACCACAGGATTCAGATATAACTGGTTTCTACCTAATACTTTATTAAACAACATCAATATCAATAGAATTGGTTTTTCCTCGGCTGCAATTGCTCATCCCACCCATTTTTCTTATGCCTGGTTAGTTTGGGGTTCTCAACTTACAGCACGCTATGATGGTATGGAACTAATGTCAGGTGTGCAAAACAGTTTTAGCCCCAATGCTGGTCCTATGGTAAGATGGAGAAGTGAGCTCAGCCATCGCCTTTCCGGGGTTTTTAGTGGGCAAAGCTTCCCTTCGGCTCGCACAGGAAGCGACTATTGCGGAAATTGGTATTCACCACCGATACAATATTACACCTTTGTAAGGCTTCCCAGTACTCCCTCAAACTGGACATATAGCCCATCATTACAGGACAATGTCGACACAGCCCTGCGGTCTGGCCGTACTGTGACCAGTCGGTTGGGTGGTTTAGCTACTTTTACTCTTAATGGGTGGCAGATTGGAGACCGTTTTACCCACTCAGCTGGTAGCAATGTGAATGGTAGCGTTCAGTTTCGCCCAGCTTTTAGCGGAACTTACCGAGTAACCGTATACGAAGATAACCTGAGTCGAATCGTCTATCAATCACCCTTCACCTATATAGAGGCAGGTATAACCCCAGATCCGGTAAACTACCCCTTTGTTTTTACCTTCCCTGGAGGACAGCGCTTCTACCATGTCTATGTAGAAGAGTGGAGCAGTACCGAGCATATATACACCAGCCCCATCTTTATCCGTCAATGAATCAAGAGCTAATGAAAACAGAGACTCTTAACAGGCAATTTCTACTACCCTTTATAATCTCCCTGTTCATCCTCTCTGTTTTGCTTTACCTGGGCTTTCACATTCCACACCCGGATTTCCCTGAACCAACCTGGATAAGAAAGGCCGCTTATGTCCTTACTTTACTAAACATTCCGCTTATCATCAATTTAGCTTTTAAAGCCTTGTCACTTTTCAAAAAACCTAACCTCACCATGATTGCCGTTTTTGGTCTTCCTCTTCTGCTCTCACTTTATTTAGGAATCCTGCCTAATATCACCTATATTGATTATCCCTCACATTTTCTCCGTATGGTGCTGTTAAGCATCTCAGGACTGGTTCTTCCCTCGCTTGTTTTAGGGGGAGTGTTTCTGGTAAAACAACATTATGACCTTTCTAAGAGTTACCCTTTTCTCAACCTGAGATTACCTCTAATACCCTTCATAGTTACGGTAACCCCTCACCTTCTCTTTTTGGTTTTGGTGCTTATGGGAGCAGGGAAAGGTCTGCCTTTTGAATTAGAAGGTACCACTTTAGGAACTCTCTTAGAACACCTTTTTTACATCTACAATCTTCTCCTCGTTCTTGGAGTCACCATCACCCCCGTCTTCCTCCTTGCTACCATTAACTCCAGGGAAACCCTTCTCAGGGGTTTTGTTTCCGGTGTTGTTGCTTTAGTTCTCGGTTTATTTTTTACTCCTATACTTGGACCCTACGGTTTTCGAGCTTATCACCAAATAATTAGCTACTTTAACCAAGCCCTGCTACAGATAGGAGTTATGCTCTGGTATCCTTTCTTAGAGAGTCTGGTTGAAGGTAGGTTTAAGCTACTAAGAGACCCATGGAGGATTGTAGGTTGTCAGGTTATAGTTGCAATGGCCATGGCTGCTATTTTTATAGCTACCCCTGTTAGACTGCCTGTGGGGGTTAATTCACTGGTCATTGACCCCTCCAACCCCCAGGTGGTATATGTGGGAATTTTGAAGAAAGATATATACAAGACTAACGATGGGGGTGAAAGCTGGAAACCCACAGATTTTGAAGACCCCGAAATATACAAAGAGGTTAGGTCCTTAGCTATTTACCCGATTAATCCTCAAATCCTCTACGCTGGCACCTGTAGAGGTTTATACAAGACCATAGATGGGGGAGAAAGCTGGACGAAGGTTAAAGAATTAGATAATTATTGGATGAAGGTTAAGGGATTAGATAATTATAAAGATTATTATTATCTTATTAGATCTGTAGCAGTTGATCCTCATAACAGCCAGAATGTTTATATTTCAGCAGAAGTTGGTTTACTTAAAAGTACAGACGGAGGAAGTAGTTGGAAGGAAATCTTACCTGATTACGCTCCTTCCATCGCCATTGACCCTATAAACCCTGAGATTGTTTATGTTGGCACCTCTGGAGGGGTGTTCAAAACCACCGATAGGGGCGAAAGCTGGGTAAAGCTAAGTAAAGGTTTTCTTGAGAAGTATACCGCTAACTCCTTAGCCATTGATCCTAAGGATACACGGATTATCTACGCTGGTGTAGGTAGAGAAATTCTCAAAAGTAGCGATGCTGGAGAAAGTTGGATGGAAGTATTTGGTCCAGAAATAGACCCCTTCACATTTATTCCTAACATCCCTATAGTCATCAACCCGGGCATATTACTTAAAAATGTGGCTTTTATATCATCGAGAACATAAGTGAAAGTACCAGGCGAAATA
>QLTX01000135.1 GCA_018725175.1 Candidatus Psychracetigena formicireducens | reverse complement strand
TCTGCGCGATACCTTTCTATTGATGGGATATGCTCAATCCTTCCATCAGAAACAGTGCCACTCCTTAAAGTGCAAGGACCGAGCTTAACACAAGAAGTGGAAGAAAAACACCGCGGCTGGGGAGACTCTACAGGACAAGCAGCCGGACAATTCGGAGGTGTTCCGCAGCCCTGCCAAACTGTTTCCCATTCAATACACGACCGATCATAAAATACATAATTTCTTTGCCATTGACAGGTATAACGCTCTCTCTGGCAAGTTAAATGATAATCAGTGGTTACATTAGGATTGGACCTAAATGTATATGAAGATCTTATCTCAAATAAAGGATCAGCTCTGCCTCCCCAACGAGTATTCCAAATATCATTCCACCACCTGTCACTTTGGGGAATTTGTTCAGCTCGACAAAAATTTCTTCCGCCATTGATAACACGATACCATTCGGTAGTCCATCTTGGTCTCAAAATAGAACCGTCATCGTTTCGACATTCGCCTCCTGGAGGATTTACTGGTTCAGTAGGGGCAGGATTCACACAAGCGTTTTTTTCTTGAACAGAAGAGATGCCCCATCCTAATGTTGTCATTCTCAAAGGTAAGGGATTAAAATTATTGTCATGACGCGGCAAACAAGCTAATCTAGCGTCAACTGACTGACTGTTAAAAGGATTATTATTAACTGTGAAAGAATTGATTATTCTGCCAGAAGACGGGCCAGAAGGCGGGGGGGGAGGGGGAGGAGGGGTAACGCCCAAAGTAGCCCTACAAACAGCATCGCCCCTTCTATTAGAAACCGTAGCAGTATAAGTATGGGTTTCAGCTATTGCCGGAGCAGAAATTCTTTCTTGACCACGATTATTAAATCTATGCAGTCCTTCGGTGCCGTTGCCAATATCAATATTTTTATTTATCCCTGTCCCGCTAATGACAATTCGGTCGCCATGAGTTGTAGTCCAATTTAAATTAACTTGTTCTAGTGTTCTCTCAACAGTTAAAGCACAAGAAGGTTGGCAATTTTTTACAAGTTCTTTAGAATCAGGGGCAGGACAAACTTCTTCTCTTTTATTATTAAAATTATTATCGCATTTAGAATCTAATGTTCCGTCTGCATTAACATCTCGCCATCTAATCAAACATCCTTTTTTAGTATTTACATTACTGCATCTTTCACAATTTCTTAATAGTTCTTCTTTAACAGGCGGCTTTTTGTCTTCTTCAACAGGCGGCTTTTCGTCAAAATTAACTGTAACTGTTCGCGACTTATTCATTGCAACAACACAAACCGTATTTCTTTGTCTAATTCTATCACAGCCCTCCCAACGTGAAGGAGTTTTTCCTGAAGCAGTTATACGCACAACCTCTGGTATATTATGGTTTCTTTCTTTCCCGGTATATCTATAATTTTCCTGACAGTTAGTATTGCCCGAACCACATCTAATTCCGTTGCCATCAATACCAGCCAAAGTAGTAACAATTCCATTACCATTAACTATTACTCTAAGGTGCTCGGGACAACGGGTAACAAAACGAGCTGGAGAACCTCCATATTGATTCGGCGATTTACAAATCGCTTCTGGAGGCGGCTGGCCATCATCTAATGCTTTATTCCAACGAGTATCTCTTGCTTTAGTGGCAGAAACCGATCTCCAAATAGTATTATTCCCTTCTGTTATTCTTCGACAGCAGGACTTATACGGGACTCTTCCTTCTACACCACAATCGCAATTTCCCGGAAGCAACAAATGTCTAAAACTTCTATCAGCCATAGCAACCGGCCGCGGATTAGTTCCTATATGAGTAGAAATATTACCAACATTAAATTTATCAGTAATAGAACAGACTTTACCAAATTCAGTGAAGCGAAAGACAGAGACATTTCTTAACGTGTTATTGTCACCATCTCTCCACCTTCTCTGAAAATCTATGAAAACATCATTTTTTTGCCAAAGTTCTGTTTTAGCTCTCGCTGCGGCTATACATGCATCCCTATCAAGTTCTCGACCATGCCATCTCATAAAAGAAGGGTCATTACATAACGATACACAAGCTGTTCCACATCCATTTGAATTAGTTCTTGAAGGACCATTACTACACTGGTCTCTTTTTATTTTGTTAAAACTACAACAATTCCAGCCTGATTTATATTTACATTTATTTCCTGTTAAAACTATACGACCATCAAAAATAATATTACAACTTTCGTCTATAATTAAACCAGCTAAAGCTTTAAAATTAAAAATATAAGGAACACTGCCTAAAACTAAGATAATAAAAATAAATATTAAAACAAGACGATATTTTTTAGACATTTTAATTATATTTACATTTTAAACAAAGATGGGAAATGATAGCGAAATGTTTCTTCGTCACGGCTTGCGATATTATCACCAAGGTTCATATAAAAGTTGATGAAAATCTTGCCATCCTTATCTGTTGTTGCAATAATTTCTCCTTTTTCCACCATTCGATCCTGTTTTTTGAAAACAAGACCGACTGCATGCACAGATATTCCACGTTGAAATTCTTTTATAGATGGGTACTCAACAGTCACACCCAGCGTTGACTGTCCCATTATTGACCCCCATCCATGATAAAATTCTCCTGACCACGGGGATCTAATTTGAGTCCCCTTCGGCACCTCCAAACTGACAATCTTAAATCTCCGGTCACCATCTTTCATTTCAATGAATTTAGCTGTCGCATAATATTTCTGGTCCACCACAAATATTGGTGGCGGGTCTAAAGCTGTTATTTTGTCGGCTTGTTCCGCAACATTGTATTCAATGATTTTTGGCGGAGAAATTGTTTTAATTCCAAAGATAGGCAGATTATTTATTAATCCTTGGAAATTTAAGATATAAAAAACACTGCCTAAAACTAAGATAATAAAAATAAATATTAAAACAAGACGATATTTTTTAGACATTTTAATTATATTTATATTATACATCTTTTACTTTTATTTAACCTGTGGATAAGTTTACCCCATTAGAAGTCCGTCGCTATAAGCGACGGCAGGCGCCTACGGCGCCTTACTTCTAACGGGGTAAAAATAAAAAAACCCGGTTTCTTTTTTTGCATATCGCAAAATTAGAAACCGGTGAAATCTTATTTCACCCCGTTAAATAATTGGGGAAAATGAAGACGAAGCGTTTCTTTATCACTCTTTGGACCAAAGTAGAAAAAAATCTTGCCTGTCTTACCTGCTTCGGCAACAACCTCCCCTTCTCTCACCATTCGATTCTGTTTTATGAAAACCAAATCAGTAGCAGACACAGATTGCCCGCGTTGAAAGTTTTCTATAGATGGATATTCAATAGTTATGCCCTGCATTTTCTGTCCCATTATATACTTCCATCCATAATAAAGTTCTCCTGAATATAGGGACCTAATTTTAGTCCCCTTCGGCACCTCCAAAGTCACAACCCAAAATTTATGACCGTCCCTTTCAACCGTCATTAATTCAGCTGTCGCATAATACTTCTGATCCACCAAAAATATTGGTGGAGAGTCCAAAATTATTACGCTTTCAGCTTGTTCAACCCCTCCTATAATAGGAGGTTCTGTTGATGGCGGATCTACAGGAGATTTCTCCTGTTCGTCAGCTTGTTCAACCCCTCCTATAACAGGAGGTTCTGTTGATGGCGGGTCTACAAGAGGTTTCTTCTGTTCGTAAACTTGTTCAACCCCTCCTATAACAGGAGGTTTTACTATTTGTTGTCTGAAAACAAAAACAACAACAACAACAACAACTGCCATTAAAACAAAAACAACTGACATACGACTGTGACCTGTCTTTACGTCCCCATTCCATTTCATTTTTTTCCCCTCCTTTTTAATTTTTCATGTTCTATTATCTACTTTACCACTTCT
>QLTX01000134.1 GCA_018725175.1 Candidatus Psychracetigena formicireducens | reverse complement strand
TCCTTTACTAAGTATGTTGGTTCAGAGGAAATTGATTTTTTCTTAAGTAAATTTAAAGTTAAGCCGATAAGAGCATGGTTTAAATCTCGCAGGTATGAATTTGGAGGAGGCTTCTATATCAATAGGTCTGTTGAAGAAGCTTTAAATGTTGTATCAGGAAACTTAGAGTATGATCTTTCCAAAACAATGGTAAAGCTAAGTAACACAAAATGCAATATAGAACGGGATATTTTAAAAAAGATCAGAGAGCAAATAAAGAAAAACATCCAAGCTATTAGAGAAGACAACCTGTATGGTATTGAGGTTGGAGGTTATCATGCTAAACTGGCTAAGTTGGAAAAAGACCCATTTGTAGCTAATATACAATATTATGACTTGTCTAAAAGTGGCAAGTTGAAGCCTGTAGAGCCCAATCCTCAACCTTAAGGTGATTTTTATGAAAGTGAAACTATTATTTGCTATAGGGGTGTTACTCTTTTTGTCCGTGCTGACCTGGGTAGGCTTTTTATCTTTCTTCTTGGGGGAACAAATACCTGTAATCGGGATGCGTTCTTTCGTTGGTTTTTTGCTTCCATTACCATTTTTTCTTGGTTTATCATCCATCTACCAATATTTTAAGAGTAAGGAAGATATTACCATATCCTTACTGGATGCTATCTCTCATGTGGGAATCTGTGCTTTTCCACTTGCCATAAATGGGGTAGTTTTATGGATTATGAATAAGTATTACTATTACTATTATCATTTTATTCTTTCACCACTTCCTATGATTTTTACTACTCCCATAGCTATGCTAACAGGTGATCCTACTGTATGGTGCTATCTATATAATTATGGTGCTGCCTGGTTTATCTTCTTTATCCTGTATTTGTGGACTTTACAAAGAAAAAATATTATACCTGTTTTATTTACATCCCTGATCTTTACAATCCTGTATTATTTCACCCTCCCAGCTTACCTGTATATTGCAGATAAAATGATACCCTGATGTAAGTTTATTATGATAAATACAATTTCAGAAAAGAAACAGAGGGATCACAGTTACATTTTCCATTTAACATAGATCCATATCCAGGTAAGAAGTATTGGGAACTGTGAAAAATAGGAATTCTGTTTCTTAGTTTCTTAATATGTTAAATTGACCGTTATTTCAGGGATTAACTAACGATTTCTTAAAGATGATGGTCAACTCTTTTTCTTATTTCTCTACTCTTTAACTCCTTTATTAAACTACTGATTTCTCCCACAGCAGCCTTTAGCCATCTCTTCCCTTTTTCTACGGTAGCTTTGGTGGGGTCACCCATAATACCTGTCTTACTTAAGGTTGACCACCATTCCATCATCCTGGCTGAGCCATCAACCCAGTCAAAGAAGAAGTTTTGGCTCTCGGGATATGATATATCTTTTACCGCTCTTGACATATCCACCAGTTCTGGTTTTATTGCCAGGTAAAGCGAGGTCTCCAGCTCGCAGGCGTGGGCTATTCCACCAGGATAATCAGATTCTCTTAACTCTTCAATAAGCTTTAAAGATTCAGGGGTTGTCAGATAAAAAAAGTCAGCGCACAGTACTTCAGGATGTTCCACAATAGTTAAACGAGAAACCATATTTACCAGCGAACTATTACTCCCGTGACCATTCACCAAAAGAATTCTTTTGAAACCATGTTTTATAAGGCTACGGTTAATATCCAGCAGATATTCAACTAAAACATTCCACCTGATACTTATGGTTCCAGGAAAATCCATATGATGCGGGCTGTAGCCATGTACTACTGGGGGAAGTAAAATTGAATCAGCAATGTTATTTTCCACTGCTTGCTTGCATATTTCATTAACTATCAACACATCGGTATCTAAGGGTAAATGTGGTCCATGGTCTTCCAGCACTCCTACAGGAATAATACATACGGGTTCATCTTTAACCCTTTCTTTTATTTCTGGCCAGCTCATTTCCCAGTAACAGTATTTAATAGACATTAAAATCTCCTCTTCTTTATTAGTGTTAGTGTAGTATAACATAAGACATAAAGTAGTAAAAAAGAAATTACCCCTCAATATCGCCAAATTTTCTTCTTTTTATTGTAAAATTTATAATACCAATAGTGCCGAAGTGGCGGAATTGGCAGACGCGCTACGTTCAGGGCGTAGTGGGAAAATCCTCGTGGGGGTTCGAGTCCCCCCTTCGGCACCAAAATTTTTACATGCTTAAAAAATCAAATATTTTCAAAGATGTTAAAAAGGTTCACCTTATAGGAATCAAGGGAAGAGGAATGGTTTCTTTAGCAAAACTTCTCTGTGATCTTGGTTTGGAAATTACCGGCTCAGATACTTCTGAAACCTACCTTACCGATAAATTACTTTCCAAATTACCAGTTAGGGTTTTTGAAGGTTTTAACCAGGAAAATATCACTGCAGATACAGATTTAATTGTATCCTCAGTTGTTTATTACGACTACTTAAACCATCTTCCTTTGTTAAACAACCCCGAAGTTAACCAGGCACTTAAAAACCAGCTTAACCTATATGCTTACCCCCAGTTTTTAGGAAAATTATTCCAGGAATCCTACGGTATAGCTATTTCAGGTACTCACGGCAAAACTTCCACCACCGCCCTTACAGGTTTAATTTTTGAAAAAGGTGGCTTAGACCCAACCACGATCTGTGGAGGGGAGGTAGTAAAATGGGAAGCTCCAAGCCGGGTTGGAAAGAGTGAATTTTTCATCCTGGAGGCTGATGAATACCGCGAATCTTTTTTAAACTATAAACCAGAAGTACTGGTAGTGGGGTCCTTAAGTTATGACCACCCGGATTATTTTAACTCTTTTAATGATTATCTATCTGCTTATATAAAACTCATAGAGCAGGTCAAACCAGGATGTATTATCTTTGTTCTGGGAGATAATCCTAACTCTCTTAAAACCGTTGAGTCCTTTGATAAAAACAAAATTATCACTTATGGGGTTTCTACTGGGATGGATTTGACCATTCCTGAAAGAGATATTTTTAATGGGTTTCAACAGTTTACCGTTCAATATTACGGTAAATACGTTGGAAAATTCTCGTTTCCCCTTCCTGGTATAGGATACTTGCAAAATGCTTTAGTCTCTATTGGCATAGCTCTGGAAAAAGGGGTACACCTTAAAGCTATACAGTCTTCTCTTAAAGAGTATCTGGGTACGAGAAGACGCTTTGAGATAAAAAAACGAACTCCTTATGTGGTAATTGATGACTATGCAGGACTCCCCAGAGAAATTGAAACCACCCTGAAAGGTACCCGTGAGTTTTACCCAAAAAACACCATCTGGGCAGTATTCCAACCACATACTTATAGTAGGACCGAAGCGCTCCTAAAGGATTTAGCCGAATCTCTTAATTATGCTGATAAGGTAGTGGTTTTGGATATCTATGCTCCACCACGGGAAAAGGAAGGAAAAGTTCATTCTCTTGACCTGATAAAAATGCTCGGAAAAAAAGGTATTTACCAGAAAACTAATTCAGAAGCTATTGATTATTTACAAAATGAAGTAAAAGATAATGATGTGATAATCACTATGGGGATAGGAGAGGTCTGGCCGGTAGCTGATGCCCTATCACTTTAAAACCCCGGCATCCTGGACCTCTAAAAAGACATAACCATCAACAATTTTTACGAATACTTCTAATCTCACAGGTATGCCTAAATCAGCTTCAATAAAAGGGTTTAATCCTCCAGTATAGCCTCCGACATAGATGGCTCCTGTTTTATCCTTTAATAACCACAACTCTCCTAATTCTGAGGGAAGCTCTTTTATTCTTTCATCTTTCTCAAAACCCCAGAACTCCCCGATAACTACAATTCTCTGGCTTTCATACTTCTGAGGATTATTTAA
>QLTX01000133.1 GCA_018725175.1 Candidatus Psychracetigena formicireducens | reverse complement strand
ATTATTTTTATAAAAAAATGAGGTTATCGGGTTATGTCCATAATGAAAAGAAAAAGATGGTATCTGGTTATTTTAGTTATAACTATTAGTGGATGTATTCATTTAAGCGATCTTAAATATACAAAAAGCCCTTACTATATCCGGACTATAATGGCAATTCAAAAAGCAGGTTCCCAGATAAATGTGCAAGATAATTCAGGCGCTCTAATGGCCGGAACAGCAAAAGTAAACATCACGCCACCTATAGGAACCCCCCTCGGCGGTTATGGTAAGCGGATAAATGTGCCCTCTGTGGGAATTCATAGTCAACTTTATGCCCGCGCCCTTGCTTTAAGTGATGGAAAAGATACGGTGGTAATTGTAGGACTGGATCTTGTGGCTGTTAGTGATGATATTTATAATGTCGCCCATACCCTAATAAAAGAGAAGATTCCATTAAACCGAGAAAACCTGTTAATATCGGCAACGCATACCCATTCAGGGACAGGGGTCATGGGAAAAAGGTTTATAGAAAGACAGGCAGTGGGAAGGTTCAATAAGGAAATTTTTGAGTTCACTACTGAGAAAATAGCCCAGGCTGTAATCAGAGCATATGAGAACTTAAGCCCGGCCAGGATTGGAGCTGGTAAAGATTACATCCAAAACTTAAATATCAATAGGATGATTGCCGGTGGCATAACAGATCCTGAAATAGCAGTTTTAAGAGTGGATAATATTAAGGGGGCACCCATTGCTTATCTTATAAATTTTGCCGCCCATGCCACCGTCCTTGGTTCTTCTAACCTGTATATTTGCGGAGATTATCCAGGCTGGCTCCAGAAAGAGATGGAAAAAATATTTCCTGACACAGTAGCCATCTTTACAAGCGGTGCTATGGGTGATATTGCCCCCCGGCTGGACGGAGAGTTCCCTTCTTCTTTTGAGAAAGCCAAACAGATGGGTAGAATCCTATCCGAGAAGGTGCTGGAGATTTCTAAAGCGATAAAGACCCATCAGGAGGTGGAGATAATCTGTATCGGTGCAGACATTTATCTTCCCCCAGTTCAGTTAAAACCTCTCGGCTTTAAGGTTCCTACTTTTTTAGGACGGTTCTTCCTGGATAGAAAAACCTTCAAAAATATAATCCTGATAAACGATATTTTGCTGGTTGCCCTCCCCTGTGAGCCGGGGGTAGAGATAGGATTGGAACTAAAAAACATAGCCAGGGAGGCAGGCTACTTTCCTTATATTATTACCCTGGCTAATGATTGGATTGGATATGTTGTTCCTGAAAAGTATTATTACACCGATGAGTATGAGGCCAGGATGTCTTTTTATGGCCCGAAGATGGATTCCTACACCAAAGATATAGTAAAAGAATTCATAAGAGTGTTAGAAAGGAGGCTAGAGTAAAATGGTAAAAACGATAACAGTTCTATTCCTGCTCTGTGCCCTGTGTGCTTCTCAACAATCATCTGCCTTTGATGATGCGGCAATTCTAAAAAAAGCTCATCTGGATAGATCCAAAGAGGTCCCCATTCTTTACTTAAGAGGCACTCCTTATGAGATGGGTTACCAACAGGGGAAGTTGCTCGCCGAAGAGGTTGAAAATGTTATAGATGGTTTCCTCAGGTTTTTGAACAGAGAATTGACCAAAAGAATAAAGATTCCTCTTATCAGCCGCCCCATAATCAACATTATTCTTGATGTAGCCTACTGGAGAACAAGTCCCTTTATTCCTGAGGATTACAAGGAGGAAATGCGAGGATTAGCTGAAGGCAGTGGAGTTTCCCTCAGGAATATTCAGAGGATACATATTATCAGCGAACTATTTTATATACGCTGTTCAAGTTTTGCCGCCTTTGGAGAAGCCACAAGAGGAGGAAGGCTCTATCATACCAGGGTTTTTGATTGGATAGTGGGCTCAGGGATTGAAGAAAATCCCATAATCATCATCTACGAGCCAGAGGGGAAACATCCTTTCGTTAGCATTGGTTATGCCGGCTATATTGGTGTATTAAGTGGAATGAATATAGAAGGCATATCGGTGGCACAGATTGGGGCCAAGACGGTTGATAAAACCTTAAGAGGTGTCCCTATGCCATTTTTATTAAGAAAAGTTCTAGAAGAATCGGATAACTTAGAGGAGGCAACAAAGATAGTCAGGGATGCTCCTCGCACGGTTGGTCATAACTATGTCTTTGCAGATGCCAAAGCCGCAGAAGCGATAGTCTTGGAGACGACGGCTAATCTTTTTGCCGTATTCAGGGATAATGACCCTAAAGAAAAAGAGGTGGTTTATGCCATACCCCTGCCCAATATTGTTTTCAGGGCAGATGCGGCTATGGATCCTGAGGTTCGTGATCGGCAAATATGTGATAAAGGAGACCCTAAAAAACCAGGACTGGAACTGCCCTATGGCTCAGGTTCTTATGAATACAGATATAAGGGGCAGGCTAGGTTGCTTAAAGAATATTACGGTCGGATAGATGAAGCCGTAGCCAAAAAAATTGTCAGAGAGGTGGCTATGCCTAAAAGCAATCTGAAGATGGTTATCTACTCCTTCCCTGAATTCTGGGTAGCCTTGTTAGAAAAAGGACTACCGGTGGCAGAACGCAAATTTAGAAATTATAATTTAAAAAAACTTCTGCCAATTAAACAAGAAAATGAAAAATAAATATTTAGTTTTACTTATTATTATTTTGACTGCTGGCTGCGGAACAATTACCGCATTAAACAGGCCCATTTCCCGAAGCGATGTAATCCCGCACATTGAGGACGGATATAAAGATTACCGAGGGGTTATTCATGTTCATTCTATCTATTCCGATGGCACAGGTACCTACTCTGAGATAGCGCAAGCGGCCAATAAGTCGGGATTAGATTTCCTGATAATAACAGACCATAACACACTTCAGGCATTGGATGACAATAAAGAGGGATGGTATGGCAGAACCCTTATCCTGGTTGGGGAGGAGGCCTCATTACCTGAAGGCCATCTCCTATCTTTAAATGTTAACAGGTTAATCAGGGGCAAAACCACCCAACAGACCCTTGATATGATAAGTAAAGCCGGGGGCCTCAGTTTCATTGCTCATCCGTATTATTCAAAGGCTCCCTGGAAAGACTGGGACATTCCCAATTTTCACGGAATGGAGATATACAATTTGAAGGAAGATGTCTTAAGTAAAGATAGACTAAGCCTTTTTTTAAGGTTTGCTTTTCTTCCTCCTGATGTAGTCTGGCGCAGTCTCATTGAACGGCCGGATGAGGCGCTACGGAAATGGGATGAATTAACACAGAAGCGAAAGGTGGTAGGGATTGCCGGAAATGATGCTCACGCCAGTGTGAGGATTTTAGGGATGACATTTGACCCATATGAGCAGTTTTTCAGGGTGGTCAACACACATATTCTTTTACCCGAAGGGGCAACGCTAGACAGAAGCTCAATCTATAAAGCACTTAAAAATGGGCATATTTATTCTGTTTTTCATATATTCTGTGAGGCAAAAAATTTTACCTTCATGGCCACTGATGGTCAAGAAATTCTCATTATGGGCGATGAAATGAATTTTTCTCCTGGCTGGAAGTTCTTTATCTCTGCCCCTAATCGTAAGGCCAAAATCAAATTGATTAGAAATGGGGAACTCATTAAAGAAGGGCCCGAGTTTTTAGAGCATGAAATAACCGAAGAAGGTGTCTATCGGGTAGAGGTCTATCTTAAAGATAGGCCCTGGATTTTTTCTAATCCAATATATATAAGACCTCACGGGGGGGCCAAAAAATAGAAACAAGAAATAACAGAAGAAATAGAAAAGTTGAGTCAGAAAAAACCTTATTTGATATTAAAATGTGAAGCAAAACCTAAAAATATAGATACTGAGGAATTTGAAAGATATAA
>QLTX01000132.1 GCA_018725175.1 Candidatus Psychracetigena formicireducens | reverse complement strand
GGTTATGACCCAGAGTCCAAAACATTAGAAATTGAGTTTCATAGTAGGGGTGTCTTCCAGTATTTTAATGTCACAGAGTCCATATACAGTGCACTGATGTCTGCATCTTCCCATGGTTCGTACTTTCATCGCTATATTAAAGATCAATATCAATGGACAAAAATCCCGTAGAGAGATAAATAATGATAATCAACTCAATCCATGTTAAACTGAAATATGCTAATGACTCACTGTATGAATCCAGAAGATCTGATTTAATATATATTTTCAGTGAAATGTTAAAATTCTATAATTAGAAAAATGTTTTTTGTTTATTTGAATTCTTTATAAACTTCTTCAAGTTAATACTATCTTACAAGCCTTATGTGTTCCTACTTTCCTGATATTATGTGATAATATATTAATATTACTTATCTTTCTGGAGGAATAGAAGATTGGACACTATTAAAGAAGGAGATATAGTTGAAGGTCCTTTTTGGACTGAGCCTTTTGAGATAAAAAAAATAAGTTATATTGGTGAATATATCCACATTATTGGGGCTACTATATATACTCACCAATGGGATGACCAACTTTTCACTGAAGAACAGATTCTTAAAATAAAAAAACAAGATTATATTTTAGACTTCTCTGCACCTGGTGAAGAAGCCTTTTTAGCACTGGAAAGTAAGCGCTATAGGTTGGCCTCTCTCTATGACCCCCTTTTAGCTATGAGTGTTTCTCGGATAGACCCTTTACCTTTTCAAATAGAAGCTGTTTATGGCTATATTCTGAAACTTCCCCGGATTCGTTTTCTTATTGCTGACGACCCGGGTGCTGGGAAAACCATCATGGCAGGTTTAATTCTTAAAGAATTGAAACTTCGTGGTTTAGCCAGGAGAATTTTAATTATTCCTCCAGGACATCTAAAAGACCAGTGGAGAAGGGAATTAAAAGAAAAATTCCAGGAATCATTCACCGTTGTTGACAGGTCAACCCTTGATTCTCTCTATGCAGAAAACCCCTGGCAGAAAGAATCCCAGGTTATTACCTCTCTTGATTTTGCTAAAAGAGATGATATTTTACCTATACTAAATGGAGTAAATTGGGACTTAATAATTGTTGACGAAGCACATAAAATGGCTGCTTACAAATACGGTGAAAAGTTCTCCAAAACAGAAAGATATCGATTGGGTGAGTTATTATCCAGAACCACTGAACACCTGCTTTTCCTAACTGCCACACCTCATAAAGGAAACCCGGAGAACTATAGGCTCTTCCTTGATCTTTTAATTCCAGGTTTTTTTGCCACTCAAAAGATGGTAATTGACTCTATTAATAATAAAGATAATCCATTGTTTATCAGGCGTCTGAAAGAAGATTTGAAGGACTTTGATGGCAATCCAATTTTCACAGGTAGATTTCCCAAAACTATAAAATTCAGATTATCTGATAAAGAAAAGGACTTATATAACGAGCTTTCAGAGTATGTAATCAAACAATATAATCTTGCTTTAAAGAGTGATAAAAAGAGAAATATAGCTTTTGCCTTGTTAATACTCCAGAGAAGAATAGCCTCCAGCACTTATGCTCTTTATAAATCTTTAATGAGAAGAAAAGAAAGATTGGAAGGAATGTTTAATATAGCTAATCAAATAGGTTTTGAACGCCTTGACCCTGATGAGTATGAAGATGCAGATGAACAAAGACGCTGGGAATTGGAAAATAAATGGGAAGCCTTAACTATCGCAGAAAATATAGACGAGTTAGAAAGGGAAATAGGTATTATTGATAACTTAATTAGTAAAGCCAGAAATGTCCTCAACGAAGAAAGTGAAGTTAAACTCTTAGAATTGAAAAAAGCAGTAAAAGAAGGTTTTATTAAAATTGAGGAAATTCAGGGAAACAAAAAGATTCTTATTTTCACTGAATCCAAAGATACCATGGAATATCTGCAAAAAAAGCTGAAATCCTGGGGCTATAAAGTTAATGTCATCCATGGAGGAATGAACCTGGATGATAGGATTGAAGCTGAAAAGATATTCAAAAATGAAACAGAAGTAATGGTTGCCACTGAAGCAGCTGGTGAAGGTATCAACCTTCAATTTTGCCACCTGATGATAAATTACGATATCCCCTGGAATCCTAATCGCCTTGAGCAGAGGATGGGGAGAATTCACCGATATGGACAGAATAAGGATGTTTTTGTATTTAATATGGTTGCCGAAGACACAAGAGAGGGTAAGGTATTGACAAAACTATTTGACAAACTTGAAGAAATAAGAACTGCCCTCGGGAGTGATGGGGTATTTGATGTTATCGGTGACACTTTTTTAGGGATTAATCTTTATCAACTCATGATAGAAGCTGTAGCTGGTGCCAGGAAGATGGAAGATATAATTAAGGAATTAGATATCACTATAGACGAGGAATATATTAATAAAATTAAGGAAGTCTTTGGAGAAAGCCTGGCTACCAGGTATATTGATTACAGCCGGATAAAGGAAATGGCTGAAAAAGCCAAAGAAAATAGGCTAATACCAGAATATCTGGAAGAATTCTTTAAAAACGCCTGGGAAAAGGCTGGAGGGAAACAAAGGGTTCTCAAAGACAGGTTATTAACGATAGATACTGTCCCTTATGATATTAAAAAATTCTCAGATGAAATGGACTTTAAAGGTAGATTCGGTACAATTCTTAGGTCTTACCCTAAAATAACCTTTGACAAAGCTATAGCCTTTAGTAATCCTGAGGTAGAGTTTATTTCTTTTGGTCATCCTCTGATGGAAGCATTATTAGAATGGATTGGAAAAAAGTATTTTTCTTCTATGCAAAAAGGAGCGGTGTTTAAAGACCCTTCTGGAAGATATGATGGCATCATCTGGTTTTATGAGGGTGAAATAAAAGATGGTAAAGGATTTGTGGCTGGAAAGAAAATACTCTCTATTTATGATGATGGTAAGACCCTCAATGAGATTAACCCAGCAATAATTTGGGATTTAGCACCTGTTAATAATTCTCACAGTAGAAGTACCGTTAATAATAAAAGTGAAATAACCTCCTATGCTATCAAAGCAATTGAAAATTACAAAAATGAAGTATTAGAAGAAAGAAAAAAACAAGGGGATATAAAACAGAAATATGGTGTTAAATCTCTGGATTATACTATTGGGCAGTTAGATTATGAAATAGCCCATTTATACGATAGACAATCATCAGGGGAAAAGGTAGAGATTGTAATTATTAACAAAGAAGAAAAGAAGAAGCACTATGAAGAAGCCTTGAAAAAACTAAAAGAGGAGATTGAACAGGAGACGAGCCTGACTATCTCCATGCCCAGGTTTATTGGTGCCCTACTGGTGAAGCCCGAAATGTCAGATATGGTTAGCGACGAGGAAATTGAAAAGATAGGAATGGAAGTAGTAATGAGATATGAGATATTGCAAGGCAGAATTCCTGAGGATGTTTCCAAAGAAAATCTGGGTTTTGACATAAGGTCCAAAGGAAAAGACGAAATAAGGTATATTGAAGTTAAAGCAAGAAAAGATGAAAGTATAATTGCTCTAACCAGAAACGAATGGTTCAAGGCAAATAGATTCCAGGAACAATACTGGCTTTATGTGGTTGCTAATGCGGTTTCCCAACCAACACTATATATCGTCAATAACCCATTCAACCGACTATCATCACAACAAATTGTTGAAGTAGTTAGGGTCATCATTTCTATTTCAGAAGTGAAAAGCAAAGGAGAAAGAGTATGAAAAGGTTTATTGAGGAAAGCTTCCCGGTAAAAGAAGTAAGTGTTGAATCTGCAAGAGAGAAAAACATCAGACATGGACATATTTCCACTCTGCATATATGGTGGGCTCGCAGACCTCTGGCATCTTCAAGGACCACATCTT
>QLTX01000131.1 GCA_018725175.1 Candidatus Psychracetigena formicireducens | reverse complement strand
AAGGCTTATATCAACAACAGTAAGGGGTGGGATTATAGGAGGTCAACCAATAATAGCAGAACCAAACATTACAAAATTAGAGTTAATTAGTAGAATTAGAGAAAGGTTAGTCATTAGGGGAGAGGAAGCAAGTGCCATTTTTACAGATGATAATCTACTTGAATTAGTGGATAGATTATATCCTGGATTAAAAATGGGGACAGGGAGAGATTTGCCACCAGGAGTTAAAATGACTATAGGGGGTGAAACAATTGAAAGGGAAGCACCCACTCCTATTCTTGAAAGATTAAGGATAGAGCGAAGGAGGGTAAAAATAGAATTATGGGAAAGAAAACTTACTGATGCCCAGAGCAAACTTAAAGAACAAGAACAAACAATAAAAAGACTTGAAGAAGAACATCGTAAGGGTAAGGTTGGATGGATTAGAAGACAATGGATAGGGACACAACTTCATTTTCTTAGACAGAGAACCAGAACTAAAAGAATAATTCAAAATGCCACCCAAAGGTTGGCAGAATTGAAAGAATAATTTTATGGAAAAAACAGAAAAAGAAAAAATAGAAAAAGGAATAAAAAAGGAAGTGGAAGGATTAAAGGAAAAAGAACCTCAAATACTTCCTCAATTTGGGGAGGTAGATAAAAGGTTTGTGGAATTAGAGGGTGAAGCAGAAAGACCAGAATGGGAAACTATGGAGTTTATTCCCGAACCAGAGGAAATAATTCCTATTGACGAAAGAGTAGAAGCAATTCCATTTATTCCAAGAGCAACGCCAGAAGAGGTTATGCTTTTAGGGGAATATGAACCCCCAGAGTTTGCCGCTTTTGATTTTTGGACTAAATATGGAATGTTATTAGATTAAAATATCTTCATTATGTCTTTATTAGAACATAAAAGAGGTCGTGGATTATTCCCAGAACAAGGAAGAGGTCGTGGATTATTCCCAGAACGAGAAGAACTTGGGTGGGGTTTAGATATGACCCCAGAAAAAAGAGACCAAATGTTAAAAGTTCAAAAAGGGATTAGGACAATGGAAGAAAGATTATTAAGACATAATATAGCAGCTCCCTTGCCAGAACAAGAAGTCGGCACATTCAGAAAAATACTTGGATTTATTAGAAGAGGAGAAACCGCTCCCGCTATTATGGCTGGAATTAGAGGAGAAAGTATGGGTAGGGCTTATTGGCAGAGTGCTTTTGGGGCAGAACCATTACAAAGAATTAGTTATACTGATGTGTTTAACGAAATGGGTTGGCGACCAGATACTAAAATAGGCAGATTTGTTAGGGGTGCGACTGGATTAGCCGCAGATATTTTATTAGACCCCGTAACTTGGCTTACTTTTGGAGTAGGCGGGGCAATAAGAATAAAAACAAAATTAGGGAGTTTGGCTCTTAATAGAAAAGGCGGAAAAATACTTGGTGATTATATCAAAAGATATGGAGATGAAAAAGGAAGAAGATTTATGGCAACCTTTTTACAAAATCAGAAAAAGGAAGGGATAAAAGAATATGTTGTCAAAGACGGATTAAAGTTTATGGGACACCAAATTCCCATTTTAGGAAAAAGGGAAGTGGTAACCGCTCCCTTCAAAACTATTGACTGGATAGCGAGGCATACGCCTATTGCCAATGTTGTTTATAAAAAAGCAGACGACTTAATGAGAACAGCATTTATTCCTTTTAGCAAAATTGAGGCATTGCCAGCGATGAAAGCTATTACTAAAAAACACAAAAAAGATATTGAAGATGGGACAGCGTTTAAGGAGTTATTTTTAAGAACTACCAAAGGCACAAGAGCAGAACAAATGAGAGCGGGAGAGTATATTAAAGATTTAAGCATTAAGGCAAAAAAGGCACTACCCGAAGAAAAAGAATTAGGAAAATTATTAACAGCTTCTTTGGAAGAGGGCAGGACTACTGGGTTTAAGGTGCTTGACGATATTCTTGATTATGCTCGCAAAGAACATAAGAATATGTTTTTAGTAGAGCATAAATATAAAATTACGACCCACGAATTGCCTGACTACTTGAAACACGTGCTTGGGAAAGAAGGGATGGAGTTTATTCGTGATGGAGGCGATATAATAAGTCATCTTTCCAAACCTTTAAGGGTGAGATTAACTAAATCAAGGAATATAGAAGGAGCTATTATGAGTATTAACAAGGAATGGAAGGAAAAGTTTGGATATAAATTATTTGAAGAAGACTTTTTTAAGATTTTTACGATGCGGACAGCTGAACATATACAGAATGTTAAAATGTATGAGTTTCTTACAGAAACTGCCAGAAGATGGGGGGTTCAACCTGAAACATTTTGGAGGCAATCAATAGACCCCTTAACTGGCAAGATATCCAGAAAAAAGATAGTTAGACCTTTAACAATTCCTACAAAAAAAGGCGGAGTAAAATTTGTAGAAAGCACTGCCCCACAATTAAAGGGCGTTTTATTGCCAGAGCCAATAGTAAAGATGATAGATGATTATTCCAAGATATTAACAAGTGAAGAAGCGGCTAATGCTTTTCTTAGAATGTATGATAAACTTCTTCGTTTTTGGAAAATTAGCGTTACTGGGATTTTCCCTGCTTTCCACGCCAGAAATATCTATGGCAGTGTTTGGAATAATTGGTTAAGGGGACTGAACAACCCTATTCGCTATAAACAAGCCCACGATGTTGCTAAAGGGAAAGCAGGAAACATTACCACAAAATTTGGAGTTAAATATGATTATGCTCAAATAGGAAGAATGTTAGAAGATTTAGGGCTAAGCAAGCAACCAGGAATGCTTGACACTATGCGTAATGTTGAGCATTTATTAGAAACAGGAAAGATTAAAAAAGCACTTGATACGCCTTTGGCTATTACAGAGGCAACAGAAAGAAGGGTTAGAGGAGCATTGTTTATTGACCGACTTATTAAGGGAGATAGTCCTGATGATGCCGCTAAGTTAGTTTTTGAAACGCTATTTGATTATGCCCCTGAAGGGCTTACCGCTTTTGAAAGAAATGTGATGAGGAGAGTGGCACCGTTCTATAGGTGGGTACGTGGCAACGTCCCTTTCCAAATGGAAATGTTAGCCAAGCAACCAGGAAAGTTTGCTGTTCTTCCTAAGTTTGAAAAAATGTTTGACGATATGGCAGAAGACAGAAACCTATCTGCTGAACAAGAAAGAAGTTTAATGCCAGAATGGATGGCTGAAATGTTCACCCTAAGATTACCAGGAGCAACTCCTAAATACATTCAACTTGATTTACCCGCTACTGATTTGGATATGCTTCCTATCGGAGCAAGTGGTTGGAGGCGAATTGCTGGTATGATTTCTCCTTTTCTAAAATATCCAGTAGAAAGATGGTTTGGTAAAGATTTCTTTTTTGGCGGTGAATTATGGAATCCCGAACTTCCAAAACACCTACAAACAAGAAGAGTTGTTTTACCTTTACAGTATTTGCCGAAAACAATACAGGGATTTCTTAATTTTAGCAAAGTTAAAAAACAAGACCCGATTACGGGAGAATGGAAAGAAACTTATCAAATGGATGCTCGCAAAGTTCATATGATGAGAAGTTTTTTAGGCAGATTTTATTCTTCTTATGCTCGAGCAGTAGAAGAGGATATGACTACGTTTGATAAAATATCTCATCTTGTTACTGGCACTCCGATTAGAGAAGTTGATATTACAAGGGAAGAACAGAGAAAGTTATATGATAGACAAAGGCAATTAAGAGAATTAATTAAATACTATCGCAGACGAGGGATAATACCAAGAGATAAAGATGTCCCCAAAGATGAAATTAGAGACAAAATGAGAAGACATTTTTAGTCGTGGAGAGTATCAAAAATTATGTCTAAACAATACCAAAACACAATACAAGATGAAAGGCTTATCTTTTTAG
>QLTX01000130.1 GCA_018725175.1 Candidatus Psychracetigena formicireducens | reverse complement strand
GACATCCCTATGCCTGCAGTGCCATCGGCTGCTGACCTGATTCCTGCGCTTGAACCGGTGCTGTGAACATCGATTCGTACTTTACGGTGTCTCGCTTCAAAGGCCCTGGCTAGTTTCTCAACTATAGGTGCCACCGAAGTAGACCCTGCGATAATAAGGGTGCCAGTAAGCCTAACTCTTAGTAGTTTCATAATCACAGTAGCAGGGGGCGTCCAGTCTATAGAGGAACCAGTTATCTGGTTTACCAGGAACCTTAAAGGAACAAAGGTGCGGTCGTTTCTAATTACTGGAACTACCCTAAGGTTATTAGTATCAATGGGTCTCTTAACCCTATTTACCGTAGCGGTAGGATTACCTATGATTAGTCTTATCTCTAAGATAGGGTTAAGAAAACTAACAGTAACAGTTCGTGTAACATCATCCCATCTAACAGTACCTCCCAGGCCTTCAACCAAGAATCTTACCGGTACCATAGTTCTACCCTCTTCTATATAAGGTGCAGTACCCATATCACTAACTATTCCATCTACTTTGTAACTAGAAGACCCTATACGAAGTTCTACAGTTCTATAAAGAGGTGGCTCAGTAGAGAAAGAAGTAGGCGTGGACATAAGGGGAAGTAAGGTAAATAAGAGAGATGAGGTTAGGGTTAATATAAGAAGCTTTTTACCATTTAACATATTATACCTTCTATTCATTTTCATCTAATACACTCCTTTGTTTTTAATAATTTTACTTCTATCTACATTTTATCTTCTTAATATTAAGAGAACATTAAATAAATGTTAAGTAAATGTTAAGTATTTTAAAATATGAATCACTAATTTTTGGACCGCTTAAGTGTAAAAGTAAAAATTGAACCTTTACCCTCTTCACTATGAGCCCATATCTTGCCACCATGAGAATGAATGATATGACGAGCGATAGCCAGACCCAGACCGGTGCCTTCTCCTGACCTGGAACGGTCAACCTTATAAAACCTCTCAAAAATACGGGATAAATCTTCCTGTGGAATACCAACACCGGTATCTACCACTGAAAAAAATGTGAAACTATCATCAGAATAAGCATTAATGAGCACAGAACCCCCTGAAGTAGTGAATTTTATAGCGTTGTGAATGAGATTTACTAATACCAACTCTAATTGAGCATCATCCCCCCATACGAGAGGAAGATCCTCGGGCAAATTAAAACCAAGAGAAATATTTGCTCTTTCAGACATTGGCTTCATTCTTTCTACCGTTCTTTTAATAACTTCACCTGCATTCAACCAGGTGAAATCAAATTTTACATTGCCACTTTCCAGACGGGATAACTCACTAAGTTCATTTACCAGCTGAGTAAGTTTATCAACTTCACTTTCTATTCTGTTTAAAAAATCCAATGAAAGTTGGTAATTCTCTATTGCTCCTTCAATCATGTTCTCAACCAGGACTTTAATAGAAGCAAGCGGTGTTCTAAGTTCATGGGAAACATTGCTTATAAAATCCCGTCTCATATTTTCCACATTCTTTGATTCTGTTAAATCTTGTAAAACAATAAGAACGCCATCACTGATGGGAGAGGTGATGATTTTTAAATACTTTCTCTCTTTACCATATTTATCAATAATATCAATATTTTCTGTCTGTTTTATGATAGTAAATTGGGTTAATTCATCAATTTTAAAGTCTCTTGATACTTTTATTAGAGACATCCCAATGCTTATTTCTCCTACAATACCAAGCATTTTTTCTGCTTCATTATTTATAAAAAGCACATTCCTGTTGATATCAGTCACGATGATTCCAATCTTAAGCTTGTTCAATAATGTATCGAACTTGACTTTTTCATTGTAAAGACTATTTCTAAGATTCTCAACCATTTTATAGGTTTGATAAATAGAGGTATCGGCTCTTTCAAAAAAAACCTTTTCCAAAGATGCTATCCCCTCTTTTTTATTTTCCACAATTATTGCTTTTATCGTATTTTTATACTTTTCAAAATACTTCTGATACACCGACCCTATAACCACATAAATTAAAATTGCTAAAAGCAATCCAATAAAAAATACTCTATACATTGCTTGTTTGAACAGTTCGATTTGAGGTTGAAGCTTTTTGACCGGGAAAACTATTTGAATGGCACCTACCAGGTAATCATCTATATCAAAAATAGGGGAAGCTACAAAAATAGTTTTAGAGTTTAAAAAAGTATTATATCTGATATCATATGAAATTATTCCCTGAAAAGCCCTGACCAGTTCCCTGGTATTAAGCAAATCAGTGCCCTCATAAATTGAAGTATGCTTATTATTGTTACCTTTGACAACAATTACTGGAAAGCCTAAACCAGCAGACCATTCACGAGTAAAAGATTCGATTCCTTTTTCATCCTCAAGGTAATATAAACTAACCTTACTTAAAACCTGAGCCTGGTTTAGGAGATGACTAATTTTTTCTTGGTAGAGGTTTTGGACATACATTGAATATAATATTACGCATATTGAAGAAAGTATTATTATCAAAACCGTTAAGTATATGGCTACGAATTTAAGCTTATGATTCATTTTTGATTAGGCTCGAATTTATAACCATATCCTCTAACAGTGATCAAATAACGAGGTATGGTTGGATTGGGCTCTATTTTTTCTCTCAACCAGCGTATGTGGACATCTACGGTGCGGACATCGCCTATCCAATTGTATCCCCAGATGTTTTCCAGTAAAACATCACGGCTAAACACTTTCCCCTGATTTCTAACAAGAAATGCCAGTAAATCAAACTCTCTATGACTTAGATTCAATAAATAATTTCCCGTGGTTGCTTTACGAGCTGACAAATCAATTACCAAATCTCCAGAAACAAGAAGTTCAAAAGGTGGAGATATGCTTCCCATGGTTGCCCTCCTTAGGAGAACCTTAATTCTTGCATGGAGTTCTCTTAAACTGAAGGGTTTAGTAAGATAATCATCAGCGCCAAGCTCCAATCCAATTACTTTATCAGTCTCATCAGATTTAGCTGTGAGAATCAATATTAACCCCTTAAAACCCTTTTGCCTGGCAATTTTACATACCTCCAAGCCGTCTATTCCCGGCAGCATTAAATCCAGAACAACGAGATTTGGTGGCTTATTTTGAATTACTTCTAAGGCTTTAAGACCGTTGGAAACTACTTCAACCTCATATCCTTCTTTTTTTAAACTGAATTTTAGACCTTCAACTAACGAAAGATCATCTTCTACAACCAGAATTCTTTTTTTCTCAGACATGATTTATCCTATTAATAAAATGAGCATGTTACTTAATAATACCAAATATTGATAGGCATATATCATTAAATGATTAATATGCTTCCTGAATTATCCCCCCACCAATTACCATGTCATCTTTATAGAATACTGCTCCTTGTCCAGGGGTGGGTGCAAATTGCGGCTCAGTAAAAATCAATTCTATTTTATCGCTGGATATAGGTTTTATGGTTGCTTCCTTCTCTTTCATACCATAACGAATACGCGCTTTAACTATCATTTCGGTGTTTTTATAGCCCTCGTAAAAGAAATTCAAATCTGAAATCAGAATATTTTTCTTTAAGGCATCATCTCTTTTTCCGACAATTAAGCAGCTCTTTTCCAGATCTTTGGCAATTACATATAGTGGTTCTCGGTAAGAAATCCCTAACCCTTCACGCTGACCAATAGTGTAAAGAAACAAACCTTTGTGGTATCCAAGTAATTGGCCTTTATCATTAAAAATCGGTCCTTTATCTATCATTAATCCCTTTTCCTGGAAGAACCTGCCAAGATTTCCTTCGAAGAAATGAGTGGGGTCTATATTCTTAGCAAATATGATATTGCAAGACCTGAACTTCCCATTTAAAAAATCAAGCTATAAATAGAAACCTATTCTAAGCAGCCTTCTTTA